>JAYVBB010000815.1:0-6411 GCA_043750715.1 Pseudomonadota bacterium
GCCCGGAATTCCTGAACCGCGTGGACGACACCATCATCTTCAAGCCGCTTTCGCAAAGCGAGGTCGAGAAGATCGTCGAGCTGCTCGTCACCGAGCTTCGCCTACGTTTGGAAGCGAAGCAGGTCAGCTTGACGTTGACGCCGGAAGCCCGGAGCTTCATCGCCAAGGAGGCGTATGACCCGATTTACGGGGCGCGCCCGCTCAAGCGCTATCTGCAGAAAGAGGTCGAGACGAAGATCGCGCGCGAGCTGATCGGCGGAGGACTCAAAGACGGCTCGAAGGTCGCGGTCAAGCTCGAGAAGGGAGCGCTGCTGGTCGGCGTAAATTGATCCCGGGAGCAGACAGGCAACGAGAAAAGTGACGAGGGCCGGAGCGCAACGGATCACGGGATCTCCGAAACGGTGACGCCCTCCTCGGTGACCGCGAAGGGCAGATGGATGTCGTGGGGGAGGACGGGAAGGCGAGCCACCATCATACTCCGAAACACGACGCCGATCGCGGTACCCGGGAAATCCTTCAGGAATCGGTCGTAGTATCCGCCGCCGTAGCCGAGGCGGGCGCCCGTCTGGTCGAGCGCGACCGCGGGCACGATGATTACGGACCTCGCCGTAAGCTTGGCGGCAGGGGCGGTGACCGCCGGCTCCATCACTCCAAGACGGTTTTTCTTCAGCTCGTCCTTAGGTTCAAAGGCATGGAAGACCATGGCGCCGGGTTTTTCTCCGACGACGGGCAGCGCAAAGGCCGGCGCCGCCGAGCCCTGTGCGAGCGCCAGCACGTCAGGCTCGCCCTTCACGGCGTGGTAGAGGCAAACGACGTCGGGACCGCGGCCGGCGAGCCACTGCTCGAGCTGGCCCACGATCTTAGCGCTCAGCTCCTGCCGGCGCGCGGCGGAGAGGGCTTGGCGCTCCTCGAGGAAGCGGCGGCGGAGAGCGTTCTTGTCCATAAGCCCATCTTACGGTCAAAAAAAAACCCACTCAACTACGTTGAGTGGGTTGGTATTTGCTCTAGAGACTAAATGAACGATTACTCGAACGGAATGCTTGCTTACTGAACCGTAACCGGGACGGCCGTGGTGTATTCCCAGCGACCCGCGACTTCCGAGAAGCCGCCCACACGCATTTGGTACTGACCCGGGGCGACGCCTTGCAGCGACACCGAGTTGCCCGAGGAGGCGAAGCGGTGCTGCGGGTTGGCCCAGCCGCCGGTCGAGAATTCGACGCGGTAGTAAGCGACTTTGGAGTCGCCCTGCCAGCTGACCGTGCCGCCGTTGCCGGCAACCGCGCCGCCGGAGGCGGGCTGCGAGAGCTGGATGTTGCGGCGGGCCGGAGCGCTCACTTTGAAGGAGCGGACTTCGGTCGAGCCGGACTTGTTGTTGACTTGCCAGTACCACGTACCCGGCCACGGGTGGTGGAAGGCGAACGAGTTACCCGACACCGCGACTTTCATCGCCGGCGGGTTCATCGATTGATTGCGGGAGAAGACGATGTAGCCGGAGCCGCCCGTCCAAGAGAAGGTCGCGGGACCTTGCGTCTCGTCGTAGGAAAGGCTCGAGCCGTCGGCGGGCTCGCCGAGGGAAACTTTGCCGCTGCCGCCGCTGAAGCCGCCGGACTTCGGAATCGAAGACGGGACGGCCGCGGTTTGCGCAGTGGTGTCCGGAGCCGGAGTTTCTTCCGTGGTGGCTTCGGTGGTCGCTTCCTCGGTCTTTTCGTCAGTGGCTTCGGTGGACTCTTCGTCCGTTTCTTCCGTCGCCGCGGTTTCGTCGGTGGTCTCATCCGTCGAATCCGACTCGCCCGTGAGCAAGTAGAAGACGACCGCGAGAACGGCGATCAGGACGCCGCCGATGATCAAGTACTTGGTACGGTTCTGGCTGACGAACCCACCTTCCTTGAAAATCTGCGACACCGCATTGGTGTTGGTGCCGAAGTTGCTGGTGAACTCGCCCTTGAGATCCGCGGTAAACGGATTCGTTTGCGGCGCAGGTTGGGAACTGAACGTATCGCTCAATCCCGACTGGTTGCTGGGTGCCTCGTTCATTGTCTTAGTCTCCTCTAGAGATAATCGTTCGAGCGGGTATCCGTACTGATTGACCCATCTACGTCTTTTGATCGACGTATAGAGTCAAAACTTTAGACGGCCGGGGGGCGGTGACGGAGGTAGGAAGAAAAGGATGTATACAATGATTATAGAGTTCAGCTTCGCGGCGAGGCAAGTGCTCGTGCGAGCTAAAGCACCGTGGAAATGGCCTTTGCGAGCGCTTCTTCGCTCCACTCCACGGTGAGAGGCAGGATGAACGCCGGCACCGGCAAATCCGCAAAAACCGCGGGATCGCGCCAGTAGTCCTTGGCGGTTGTGAGCACCGAGCGGGCGTCGCCGAGAGCGGCGAGGAGCTGGGCTTTGGGTAGCCGGGCGTGGTCGTCGGCCAGCAGCGTTCCGTTCAAGGGAATTTGTAATTTTTTCTGTATGTCAGCCACCAAACGCAGTGGCTGCGCTATGGCAGAGGCCAAAAAAGCCGGAGAATGCCTAGCGGGATCGAAGGCCTCGCCACCCGTTACCGTCGCGACGGGACGATGCGCCGCGAAAGGGACGATCAAGACGGGGGCCTCGGACCAGCCTTCGATCGCGGCCAAGTCCTCGGCTAAAGGCAGCTTATCGCTGGCCCTTGTGCAAAGCACCAGATCGGCGCGGCGCAACGACGCCGGTCCTTCGCGCAAAAATCCGGCGAACGGCCTGCCGGCGTCGAGCAGCACGATGTCGAGATCGCGCGCGATTTGCCGGTGCTGGAAGCCGTCGTCGAGAATCCAGTGCGTCGGGGCATAGCCAGGATGCTCGGCGAGAAACCGCCGCGCAGCCGCGGCCCGGCGAGCGCCCGCGATCACGGGAACGTCGCGAAGTGCCGCAGCCTGCATGCGCGCTTCGTCAGGCAGCGCGACGTCCCTGCCGGCGGCCATCAGCACCTGGTCTCCAAGCAGCGCGACCGCTTCGTCCAGGGACAAGCCGCTGCCGTAGCCGCGCGTCAGGATCGCCGGTTTCATTCCCCGCTTTTTCAGCAGCTCGGCGAGCGCGAGCACGACCGGCGACTTGCCTGTGCCGCCGACGGCGAGGTTGCCGACCGACAGCACTTTTCCCGGCAGCCTTTCCTGAACGAGCAGTCCCGCGTCGAATGCGAGGTTCCGGAGAGCGGTACCGGAGCGGTAGATCAGCGACAGCGGATTCATCGCGCCCCTTCCGCCTGATGAGCAAGGCAATAGTCCCGGTAGCGCGGCTCCTGCATGAGCTTCGCGTGCGGGCCCGACAGAGCCACGCGGCCCTCTTCGACGAACCACACTTCGTCGAACTGGTCGAGCCAGGTCAGGCGATGCGTGACGGCGAGCAGAGCGCGGCCGGTTTGCCGGCACGCCGCGATCAAACGCTGCGTAATGTCTTTTTCCGACGCGGGGTCGACGGCCGACGTCGCCTCGTCCAGCAGCCACATCGGCTTTTGCCGCAGCAACCCGCGCGCGATCACGAGGCGCTGGAGCTGGCCGCCGGAGACGTTGCTCCCCACCGCGAACAACCGCGTCTTCAGGCCTTCCGGCCAGGACCGCACCTCGGCGCCGATGTTCACGGATTCCAGGGCATTCCAGAGCTCGTCGTCGGACGGCATGCGGGCCTTCGACAGTCCGTAAGTCAGGTTGGTTTCGAGCGAGTCGTCGAAGAGGAAAGGATCCTGGCTGACCATCGACATGCGTCCCGTCGCCTCGCCCCAACTCAAGTCCGCGTCCCACTCCAAGGGCTCGACGAGTCCCGCGAGCGTTTTCAGCAGCGTCGACTTGCCGGCGCCGCTCGGACCGATCACGGCGACGGCGCGTCCCGGTTCCAGCGCCAGGTTCTCCGCCGCAAAACGCGTTTCCCCGGCCATGCCGGCGCGGATCTTCCGCACGCGAAGCCCTGCGGGCCCTGAAAGACCGGCATCGGCCGTCAGCGGGCGCTTGCCGAGGCTCGCGAGCTCGCGGAGGCGCTGGAACGTGCCGAGGCTCTGCGCCAGCGTGCCCTTCGTCTCGTGATAGCGAGCCAGCTGCTCGCCCACTTCCTTCAGCGGTTTCAGCATCAGCCCGAGGGCCGCGAAAAAGCGCAGCATCATCTCCGGCGTGAAGTCCCCGAGCAGACCGCGCCCTACCAGGAACACGACGACCGCGAAAAGGGAGAACCCCAGCAGCTCGAGAGCCGGCGCGAAGGCCGAACGGACGAAGATCGACTTCAGGATCATGCGGTAATAAGCGAAGTTCTTCGCGCGGAACCGGCGGCGCTCGAAGGCCTCGGCTCCCTGCGCGCGGATGAAGTCGAAGCGCGCCCGGAGGTCCAGTACGGAGCCGGCAATCCGGGTGAGCTCACGCTGGAACGCTTCCGCGTAGCGGGCAATGCGTTTGCCGGTGCGGCCCATTCCGAAGGCTATGATCGGGGAAAGGAGCAGCATCACGACGGCGGTGCGCCAATGGATGATCGCCAGCCAGACGAAACCGAAGGTGATGCCGAAGCTATGGCGGACGAGCACCTGCATGATGTCGGAGAACCTGTTCTGCAGCACCATCACGTCGTTCATGACGAGCGACATCCATTCACCCGCCGAGCGCTTTTTGATCTCGACGTAAGGCAAGGAAACGACGGCGGCGAAAAGCCGCTCGCGGTACGACTTCGCCATGAAGAGAGCGAGCGCCTGCTGGTTGACCTGATAGAAATAAGTCGCCGACGTCTTCAGGAGACCG
This sequence comes from Pseudomonadota bacterium, assembly GCA_043750715.1. GTDB lineage: Bacteria > Bdellovibrionota_B > Oligoflexia > Oligoflexales > CAIYRB01 > CAIYRB01. The sequence goes on from JAYVBB010000815.1 coordinate 4,743, forward strand.
GCGAGGAAGATCGCGGCGGGGACCGCTCCGGCCAGCCACCAGTGGTCGACCTCGCGCTCCCCCCAGACGGGAAAGAGCTTCGCCACGGCTGAAGGCAGGAGCTCCGCGATCCTGACAGTCTTGGTGGGATCGCCGAACAGGGCCTTCGTGAAGCCGCCCATCAACGTCAGGAACAAGCCGTCGCCGAACGCCATCGCCACCAGAGCGGGTACCATCACCCCGAAGCGCTTCTTTTGCGAAAGCAGCGGGGTGACCAGGAGCTCACGAACCAGCGGCGTCACGTCCCCGGCGCGCCTCGCGCGCCCTCGCAACGGCCGGCGATCACCGTCGCGGCGTTGTCAGCGGCCGCGCCTTTGAGGCGGTCGCGGATGTCCTCGAAGCTGTTGCGCACGGATTTACGCCGTTCTTTGTTCGTCAGAAGGTCCAGAAGCTCGTCCGAGATGTCCTCGAGCGAGAAGTCCTGGATGAACTCCGAGACGAGCTTCTTGCCCGCGATCAGATTGACGAGGCTGACGTACGGGACTTTCACCTTACGGATCGCGATCTGGTACGACAGCTCGCTCATCGTGTAGACGACGACCATCGGCGTGCCGAGCAACGCGCATTCCAGCGTCGCCGTGCCCGAGGCGACGATCGCCACGTCAGCGGCCGCCATCAGCTCGAGGCTCATGCCACGGACGAAGACGAGGTTGCCGCATTTATAGGATTCGACGGCGACGGTTCCGCCGCTCGTGACGGGCTCCATGACTGGCGCGCGGCCGCCGTAGCTCAACGCAGCCGTGACTGCTTCGAAGCTCAGATTGTGCGCCACGGGAACGATGAAGATCGCGTCTGGCAAATGCCGCGCCAGGTGATCCCGCACGCCCGCAATGGTAGGCAGGTTGAGCTTAAGTTCCGAAGGCCGGCTGCCCGGCAGGCACGCAATCACCGGTTTGTCTTTCGGCAGGCCGAGCGCTTCGCGCTTGATGATGACCTTGTCGATCCGGTCCTTGAGCGGCGAGCCGACGTAGGAATAGCGGATCCCGCGCGAGGTGAAGAAGTCCTCTTCGAACGGCAGGATCCCGAGCACGGTGTCGAAGTTCTCTTTCAAAGCCGGCGCCCGGCCTTCTCCCCAGGCCCAGAGCTTGGGGGCGACGTATTGGAACACCTTGATGCCGCGCATCTTGAGCTGTTCCGCCAGCCGCAGGTGAAACGCCGGGTTGTCGATCAGCACGGCGAACTTCGGCTCGCTCTGGTCGATCCAGGACAGGATCCGCGTCTCGAGCATCCGGAGCTTGGCGAGCTTCGGCAGCACTTCCGCGACACCCATGACGCTGATCTCGGAGATGTTCGCGATTTCGTCGACGCCAGCGTTCGCCATGGCGCTGCCGACGATGCCGAAGGCGGAGAGCTTCGGCAGCTTTTCCTTCAGCGCCAACACCAGATCGGCTCCGAGGAGATCACCCGAGTGCTCCCCGGCCGATATGAAGTAGGACTCGACTTTCTTGATCAGCGGCAAACCCCGCGCTCGCTCGAGCGCAAAAAGCCGACGAATAGGCGGCGGTGGTCGCTTTCGGGCACTTCGGTCTCGATGCGCTTGATGCAGTCTTCGACCGTCAGGCTCTCATTATACAACAACCGGTACATGGTCTTGATGTCTTTGATGGCTTCGGTCGAGAAACCCGCCCGT
>JAYVBB010000816.1:0-2679 GCA_043750715.1 Pseudomonadota bacterium
GTATTAGCGTCTTGAACCCGCCCACCAAGAAGCGCTTCATGTCGAGCCCGCGCAACAGATTCCTGATTTTTGCCGTCCTTGGCGTCACCTTCGTCCTACTCTTCTTCTTTGAAATCCGCAGTGAAAGTCAGTTGTCCCTCGTTGCCCGAGATCTTCAGCTCGCGTTCCTTCGTGTCGCCGTCCTTCTCGATCTTCACGTGATAGCGGCCGGGGGAAAGCTGCACGGCCTTGGTCTCCGTCTTCATGCTGAACGCTTGCGTCGTGTTGCTGTCGAGATTCCGGATGGTGACCTGCGCCGGCACCAGGTTGACGCGCAGAGTCAGCTGCGCCGTCTGCGCTCCCTGCGGCGCCTGGGTCTGGTCCATGACGACGCGCGGGATCACTTTCTGCTCGTCGCCCTGCACGTCGAAGGACGTGCGATAGCTCTGGTAGCCCTGCCGCTTCAGCTCGAGCTTGTGCTTGCCGGACTTCACCGTCAGCCAACCGGAGTTCGACGTGTTGTCCACGGTCGTTCCCATGCGCTTGCCGTCGATATAAACCTCGGCCGCGGGCTGCGAGCTGACCTGGACTTTGCCTTTGCCGGCTTTCGGCGCCTGCGGGGCCGGCTCGGGCGCCGGGGCGGGCTCTGGTGCCGTTGCGGGCGCTGGCTGCGGCTCCGGAGCGGGCTCCTGCTCGACGGGCGGGGCTTCGTCCGGCTCCGGTGACGGCGCGGGGCCCACCGGCGCCATCACAGGCACGAACTTCGGTTTCTTCTTCTTGATTTCGACCGTCTCGACCGCAAGGTTCGGATCCGCGGGCTCGCTGCTCGGGATGACTTTGACCTCGACCTTCGCGTTGTTGACGAGCTCCGCCTTCTTCTTTTTCTTCTTCGTGATTTTTTCGGCCTTGTGTTTGACCGGCTGGTAGTCCGGCTGCTTCTGCTCGGGAAGCTGGCGCGTGATCTGGCGTACCGTCTCCGGCGTGCCGTTGCGTTTCACCGGACGCTTGACGACGCGCGGCGTCTCGGGACGCTCGATGGTTTGCTTTCTCGGTTTGTGCGGGAGCCGGCTGGTCAGCTCGGAGAAGCCCCAGAAGCTGACCAGCGCGATCAGGCCGACCAGCACCACGCCGACCAGGTTGTTCAGCATCGACGAGCGCGAGACGTAGCGTGCCGGGCGGGCTACGACCCGGCGCGGAGGGCGCGCGGCCTGGCGCCTTTGCGGCATGCCCTGGGCGCGGCGTCCGGTCGACACGTCGTAGATCGGCTGCTGCTGCTGGGTCATGGGCGTTTGCGGGCGCTGCTGCGCGACCGCTTCGGTGAACTGGCGCGGACGCTGCGTCGCGGCGGGCGGCGGCGGCACGGTCGGGTTGCGGAGCACACTCTTCTGCTGGTTTTGCATGGCGCGCTGCCAGGTGTCGTCGCCTTTGAACGGCGACTTGCCCGGCGGCTGCGGGACGAACGGCGGACTGTTTTGCGGGTCGCGGACCGTGATCGTCGGCTGCGCGATGCCGGTCTTCTTCAGGCGCTCGACCAGCGTCGAAGAGCGGGCCATCATGGGCTTGGTCTTCTGCTGCAGACGATCCTCGAACGCCTTTTGGTCGCGGAAGAAGCGCTCGAGCTCGATGTGGCTCTCGTCGAAGCCGAGCGCGGTCAGCAGGCGGTCGATCTCCTGGCCGTACTCGCGCGCCGTCTGGAAGCGCGGCTCGGGTTCCTTCGCCATGCCGCGGACGATCATCTGGTTCAGCTGTTCGGGGAGACTCGGCACGATGTACCGCGGGTGAGTGAACTCGCCCTCCATGATTTTCAGGACGACGTCGTGCGTCGTCTGACCAGTGAACGGCAACCGTCCCGTGACGATCTCGTAATAGAGAATCGAAAGGCTATACAGATCGCTGCGCAGGTCGACGTCCCGGCCGCGGATCTGCTCCGGCGACATGTAGCTCGGGCTCCCCATGAACGTCCCGGTCAGCGTCATGCTGCTCTTGGCCATGTCTTTGGCGATGCCGAAGTCCATCAGCTTGATACGACCTTCGGTCGTCAGCATGATGTTCTCGGGCTTGATGTCCCGGTGCACGATGCCGTGGGCGTGCGCTTTGTCCAGAGCTTTGCAGATTTCCCTAACGACGCACGAGGCGATGACCGGGTGCAGCCAGCCTCCCGTGAATTGCTGCACGTATTGCGCGAGGTTCTTGCCGCGGATGACTTCCGTGACGATCCACAGACGGCCTTCGCCCGCGCCGGAGAAGTCGTAAATCTTGACGATGTTCGGGTGCTCTAAGCTCGAGACCGCTTCCGCTTCGAGCTGGAAGCGCTTGCGGATGTCCGGATTTTTTTCCATGTGCTCGTGGAGCACTTTGATCGCGACTTTGCGGCCGAGCTTCTCGTCGTTGGCGACGTAGACGAAAGCCATGCCGCCTTCGCCGATCCGCTCGAGGATCCGGTAGCGATTGCCAAGTAACTGATTGCGCATAGGGCGCTGCCTCATACCATGTAAGAATGCGGAGCCAGGTACCGGATTCTTCGGATACCTGGCTGTTTTTCTTAATGGATCTGAGGAGTCAGGGCGTCAGAAGTCAGAGGTCGGAAGGCAGCAGGTCGTGCGTCGACGAAAAACGCTTGAAAGGGCTGTAGAAGCGGAGATTTGTCACCGAGCTGGTATAGATGCAGGCATATTCCGCGACCTGGTCGGCGAAGCGGCT
>JAYVBB010000817.1:0-9656 GCA_043750715.1 Pseudomonadota bacterium
GAGTCTGACAAGAGTGCGTTCGTGATCCAAGTTGGTATCCACGGTACCGAACCGGAAATGAATTCCGACACGATCAGCATCAACCTCGAAGGCCTGAAGTTCAACACCGAGACCCTCGGCTTCGCCAAAGAGAGCGAAATCGGTCCGATGGAATACGGCTCCGAAGGTCCGTCCCGTGACGAGATCGCCGGCAAGCTGACGACCATCGACGACTCGCTGAGCAAAATCGCGTCGGAACGCGCAACCCTCGGCGCCGTGCAAAACCGTCTCGGCTCGGCGATCAACAACATCGGCATCTCGATGGAGTCGAACCAGGCCGCCATGAGCCGGATCAAAGACGTGGACTTCGCTTCGGAGACCGCGAACCTGACCCAATCCCGGATCATGACGCAGTCGAACGTCGCAGTCCTGACGCAGGCGAACGCCGCGCCGGAGCTCGCGCTTCAGCTGCTTCGCTAATCGTCAAATTGATCTTTGACCGGAGAGTCGTTCATCCGTGGCAAAAGTCTGCCACTTAATTCCTTCAGGGAGGGAAAACCATGGGACTCAGAGTAAAAACTAACGTCGATTCGCTGGTCGCCCAGCGAAGGTTAGGCGAGACGACGAAGAGCTTGGGCGAATCGCTCGAGAAACTGTCGTCTGGCCAGCGCATCAACAAATCCGCTGACGACGCCGCCGGCTTGGCGGTATCCGAGCGGATCCGTTCCCGCGTCTCGAGCTTGGGCGTTGCCAAGCGGAACGCTTCGGACGGTATCTCCTACATTCAGGTCGCCGAAGGCGGGCTGAACGAAGTCACCAACATCGTCATTCGTATGCGCGAATTGGCGACGCAGGCCGCTTCCGACACCTTGGGCGCCCGCGAGCGCTCGTTCCTGGACAAGGAGTTCACCCAGCTCCGTGACGAAGTGGGTCGGATCATCGATTCCACCGAGTTCAACGGCTCGAAAGTGCTGAAGCCGGGCGACGGCGACAAGCCGATCCAAATCTTCGTCGGCGCCTCCAACCGCGGTAAAGACGCGGCTGGCGATCTGCCCGACATCGACTCGGACAACGATCCGGACGTGCTGACGATCAAGCTCGACGAGCTGACCGAACTGCAAGAGTCCATCTCGGAAGTCATCGATCCCGACATGGCGATCATGCCGGACGTGAGCTCTGAACTGGGCGCTCAAGAGCTCGGTCCGGACGGCGACACGGGTACGCTCTTCGCGAAACTCGACACCGCCCTCAACTCGATCGCGTCCTACCGCGCGACCCTCGGCTCGGTGCAATCGCGCCTGAACAGCACGATCACCAACATCGACATCTCGAACGAGAACCTCCAAGCTGCCCAGAGCCGGATCCGTGACGTCGACTACGCTTCGGAAACCGCCAAGTTCACGCAGAACAAGATCCTGCAGCAAGCCGGTGTGTCCGTCCTTACGCAAGCGAACCAGCAGCCGGAAGCCGTCCTCCAACTCCTCCGCGGCTAAGGAACTCCCCGCTCCATCTCCTACTCCAAAAGAGAGGGGCGCCTTCGGGCGCCCCTCGTCCTTTTCAGACCAGCGTCGCGAGATGGTCCTGGATCAGCGAGGCGGCGAGCTGGTAGCCGCCCGCCGCGCGGACTTCCTTCTGCATTTTTTCCACTTCGCGCTTGTACGACGGCTCGGTGGCGATGGCCGTGGCCGCCTCGCGGAGCGCCGCGACCGTCACTTCCGGCCGCGTCATGAAGGAGCGCCCGAGGCCAAGCTGCTGGACGCGGCCGGCGGTCGCAGCCTGCTCGTTCATCTGCGGGATGACGACCAGCGGCACGCCGAAGTAGAGCGCTTCCTGGGTGCTGTTCATGCCGCCGTGGGTGATGAAGGCGCTGGCGTGCGGCAGGACTTCCAGTTGCGGCACGTACGCTTCCACATGGAAATTGTCCGGGATCTTGCCGAGGCTCTTGACGTCGATGCGGTTGCCGACGGCCATCACGACGTGGAAGGGGCTCGAACCGAAGGCTTCGAAGCAGGTCGAGAAGAACTCCGGCCAGTCGTTGAACACGGTCCCGAGCGAGATGAGGAGCAGGGGCTTCCCGTCCCCCGGCGGCTGAAACGGATGCGAGTTCGGCCGGGACGCAATCGAAGGCCCGACGAATTTGAAGCGGTCGTCGAAGGTCTCGCCCGAAGGCTGAAAGGCTCGCGGCATGAAGACGACGTTGAGCGCTTCAGCGGTCATGAAGAGGTCGGGGATTTGCAGGGCCGACGCCATGCCGTTGCCATCCTGCAACCTCTTCGCCAAGTTCTGGAACTCGCCCCGGGCCGGATGGTCCGCGGCGACGTGCGGCATGCTGCGGGCTAGCGAGAAGTGCTCGTTGGCCACGTAGGTCGGACGAGTCATCATCGCCGGAATGTGCAGGATCTGGCTCGCGAGGCGTCCGGCAACGGCCATGTTGTCGTACCAAATCGCCGTCGGCCGTTCGTTTACGAGGACGGGCATGATCTGCGGGAGAACGTGCTCCGCCTCTTCCAGCAGCTTCAAGGGAAAGCGCGCCATCATCTCCTTGGGGTTTTCCGCCATTTCTTTGGAGACGTTGGTCGTCTTGGCTGTAAACAGGGAGGAGTGCCCGACGAAGCGGGAGCCCGTCGCCTTGACCGCGCCGGCGAACTCGTTGGTCGTCAGATAGACGACGTCGACGCCCCGGCGGACGAGCTCGGCGACGACCGGCAGGGTCGGGTTCACGTGGCCGTGCGCCCCCAGGTTGACCACGGCAAGCTTAGTCTTCATCGGCAGTTGTACTCCCCTTGTATTTCCCGATCGCGAGGCATATACCGTTGGTGCCATGAGCCAGCTAGCCTCACAAAACCTAGGCTACGACGCCACCTACGATCGCATGCAAAAAATGCTCGGAACGGTCGTACCGGACTTTGAGCTGAAGGACAAGGCACGCCTCGTCGTCGAAATCAATAAGCTGAAGAGGCTGCGCAAGGCCGTCATCCTTGGCCACAACTACATGGAGCCGGCGCTCTATCATACCGTCGCCGACTACGTCGGAGATTCGCTGGAGCTCTGCCGCAGGGCGGCCGAGACTCAGGCCGAAATCCTGGTCTTCTGTGGCGTGGAATTCATGGCCGAGACGGCGAAGATCATCAACCCGTCCCGGAAAGTCCTGATTCCGTCGATGAAGGCCGGCTGCTCGCTCGCCGCCAGCATCACGGCACAGGACGTGCGTGATCTCAAGGCCCGCTACCCAGGCGTGCCCGTCGTCACCTACATCAACACCTACGCCGACGTGAAGGCGGAGACCGACATCTGCTGCACGTCGGGCAACGCCGTAAAAGTGGTCGAGTCGTTGAACACCGATACGATCATCTTCATCCCAGACGAATACTTAGCGAAGAACATCGCGCGCGAGACGGGCAAGCAAGTCATCTTCCCCGAATCAGGGCCCAAGACGGGCCTCGACAAAGTCTTCGTCGGCTGGCACGGCAAATGCGAAGTCCACGACAAGTTCACCGTCGACGACATCGATCGCGTGAGGAAGCAGTTCCCCGACGTCGTCGTGCTCGCCCACCCCGAGTGCCGCCCCGAGGTCGCGGAAGCGGCCGACTTCACCGGCAGCACGTCCGCCATGATCAAGTACGTGAAGAACGTGGCCGCCCAGCGCTACCTCCTGCTGACCGAGTGCGCGATGGGCGACAACATCATCGCCGAGAATCCCGAAAAGGACGTCCTCCGGCTTTGCAGCGTCCGCTGCCCCCATATGAGCCAGATCACCCTGGAAGACACCCTGGCCTCCCTGGAGCACCTCCGGTACGAGGTGACCGTCCCCGCCGACGTGATTGAACGCGCAAAACGCGCTATCGACCGCATGTTAGCGATCTCCTAAAGATTTATCGCCAAAATGCCGATCAGGGGTGGGAGGGGACCATTCTTGGGCTTTTCCGCACGCCACGTCGCTGGTTTCGTCGGGCTCGTTTTGAGCGCGACCGTGACCCTGCACGCCTGCGGCAAAGGGGGCGGCGACGCCGATTCCCGGACCGAGTTCGACCCCGCCTTGGCCGCGATCCAGATCGACGCCGCGGTCGTCACTGATACGGACGGCGTCGTAACCGTCACGGTCGACGCCAGCAGTCCCAACACCCAGATCGTCCGCGCCAGCGAGTCGAGCCGCATCAAAGGCACGACGCTGGCGTTCGCTCCCAGCTCGTTTGACATCGACTTCGACGTTTCGCTCGAGGAAGGCAAAAGCATCGCGACGAAGGCGAACCTGACGAAACTGATCGACGACAAAGCCGCGTTGCTCTCGGCGGCCTCGGCCGTCGTCGTGACCTGGACTTACGATCAGGATACCTTCACGCCCTTCAAGCTGACGATTCCCGCCCCGGCGGAGCCCTCACCGCTGCCGGCCAACGCTTCAATGGTCGTTCTGATGATCAAAAATCAGGTGGACCAGCCGAAACGAATCCTCGGCCTCCTGCCCGCCAGCGGCGTCGTTCTGGCAGACGGCTTCGTCACATTCGAGTCTTCAGCCTACGGCGTCTTCGAGGCGGTCTACGTCAACAGCACCCCGGGCAAGGCCAAGACGGTCGAGACGGAAGACAAGCAGCAAGGCATCGGCAAGATCTCGGGCGTCAAACCCGCCGCATTCAACATCATCGGCCCCGTCGTCGAGCTCGCGAGTGCGAGCGACGTGCTGAGCTGGGACCCGGCGGACCTTGCCGACTCTTATTCCGTGAAACTCGACCTGACGTCCGCCACCTGCGCGGCGCCTTATTTGACGGGAACGGTCAAAACGCTGAGCCTTTCGCTGACGAACGCGAAGGACAGCGCGAACTTCGCCTGCGTCGTCGCCGTCAACGCGGCGGGCACGACCGCCGCCACGAACACCGGTTTCAAATTCTCCGTCGATCGCTCTCCGCCGCCGGTGCCTGCCGCCCCAATAGGTAACGGTCCCGTCATCACGACGATCGAACCCAAGTTCACCTGGGAAGCCGTCACCGACGTCGGTCCGTCAGGAGTCGCGTATTACCAGCTCGAAATCGGCACGACGTCCGCAGGCGCCGACGTATTCAACGGCCCCGTCACGACGACGACGAAGAGCATCATCGGCTTCCACGGCAAGAAATACTATGCCCGCGTCAGCGCGGTTGATAACGCCGGGAACGCCTCGGCGTTCTCGCCCGTATCGAGCCCGGTCGAAGTCGACTCGGAATGAGGGCTGCGAGCGGCGCCAGCAGAAACAGCAGGATCGTCGCCACGCCCGGCCCGTCGCGCTTCGGCCCGACGGCGCAGCCCGGTGGAAGCTTGGGCGAGCTCCCGTCCTGGGGATAAAGACGGGCGGCCGCCGCCTGGTCGTCGACGTCGAGGGCGAAGGCGTTTTCCGCGAGCTTGTAACTCATGATTGCCTGGGGCACGAGCGAATGGCCGAGGCCCAGGCAATGGCCGAGCTCATGCAGAAACGTCTTCGCCATGCCGGTGTAACCGACTCCGTCGTCGACCGAGACGTAGATCGAGCAGTGGCTGGGCTTGGTGCCGTCGTATTCGTCGAAAATCGCGTAGCCAGCGGAGTATTGGCCGCCGTCGATGATGCTCTGGAGATTCAGCGTCACCTGCGCCTTCTGATCGTTCGGGACCTTGTCGTAAGTGAAATAGCTCGACGGAATGCCGTTCCAGAGGTCGATCGCGTCCTCGACCGCTCCCTGATAAGTCAGCGCGTCTTCTTCCCGGTCCGCGGCGATCTCGTAGGTGACCGGATCCGACGACGGGCCAATGTCCCAGCGTAGGATCGAGCCGTCGAAATCTACCGGTGTCGGATAAGCGAGCAAAGGCTCGCTGTACGCCGCCAGTCCGAAAATTGTGATCAGAATGCGACTGAAATGCCGGCCCATAGCGGATAGCTCCAGGTGACCCCGCGGTAGCGGATGAAGATCATCTGAGTGGTGATGTCGAGGCGAAGCGCGGGGAGATAGCGCGGGGAGGACGTGGGAAGCCAGAGGGGGACGAGCGGAATGACGGTGCCCCAGGTGATCTGGGCCAGAGGCCCGCCGTTAGAGAGGCCGACGCCGGTTTGCGCGAAGAACTGCCACCAGCAGCTATCGTCGCAGATCGGAAAGCGCCAGTCGAAGAAGGCGCCGGTCAGCGGCTGATTGCCGGCGAGGATGTATTGGTTGCTGAAGGCCCCGGTTTCCCACTCGTTGGTCGCGAGCCGGAGCGTGTAAGCTTCCTGACCGCCGGCGTTCGGAGCCAGCGCCATCGCCTGCGCCGAGACCGTGTACTTCGTGTCGGCGCCAAGCGCCACGCTGGAGCAGGTCCAAAGACCAGCGGCCAACGCCAGAAGTTTTAGCGCGTGTTTACCAGGCAACGCCGGCACTCACTTGAAAGAAGTTGTAGGGCCAGGCGACGTACGCGTCGAGCTGGGTCTTGTCGCCGTAACCGATGAAAGTCTGATGGTTTGCCGCGAGGTCGAGTTTTTTCCAGCGGACAACGTATTCGAGCGTAGCCGTGGGGCCGGAGAGCCCGAACTCGCGCTCGGTCGCTTCGCCTTCGACTTCCGTTCCCGGCTCGGCTTTGACGTAACCCATCATCCGGCCGCCGCCGAAATAGGCGTAAAGGCCACGATCCTTCGTCTTGGTGATCTTGGTGCCGGCCATGACGAAGTAGCCGAAATCTTTGTCGCGGAATCCGGCGTTGCGGAACTCGGGACGCTCGAGGTAGCTCCCGCGCACGAGCAACCCTTCGGCGTCGGTGCCGCCCTCGAACGAAACCCCGTAGATCGCGTGATAGTAATGGCTCGTCGGCTGCTGCATCAGACCGCCGGTCGAGGCGACTTTGAAGCTCGCCGCCAGCGCGACGTCCGAGGCTAACCAAAGCGCGAGCGCTAAAAAGCGCCGCGGTCCTTTGAGGGACCAGAGCAAATGCGACTCGAGTGTGAAGGGTTTGCCTAAGAGGAGAGCGGGGGTATAGGTCGATTTTACCCTGTTTTGGCGCCGGCGCGGAGTCCCCGAAACGACTAACTTTTCGTCAAAGTTCGCCGGGGAAGACACGAGGATCGAAACAAATCGCCGCAATTTCAGGCAAATAGGCCTGATGCGGCTGGGCCCGCCTTTTGCAAAATGGCGCCCGTTGCCGACTCCTGCTGGCTGAAAACAAATGCTTGGAACTGCCTACAAAAACCTCCTAATCCTCTGCGCTGCCTGCACCCTGCTGATGGCTTCGCCGGCCCTCGCCTCCGGGAAACATTTTCTGGTGCTGGGAGTCATCGCCTCCGGCGACGAGAACCAGGGCGTCGCCCTGATGAAGGATCTGGACGGCGGCGAAGCCTTCGCTGCCCGCGTCGGCCAGGAGATCGCGCGCGACGTGAAGATCTTCCGCATCACGCGCGAGTTCGTGTACCTCCAAGTCAGCGGCCGCCTGGACAAGGTGAAAGTCGGCGAGCAGCTCGACACCGATCACTCCAACGCCTCCGACGTTCCCGCCGACGGCTCGGCCGGCGGCGTCGAGCGCACCGGCAACGCCGTGCGGATCACCTCGGCTTTCCGCGAACACATGGTGAAGGAGCAGCTGAGCAAAGTTTTGATGCAAGCCGCAGCCGTCCCCTACTACGTCAGCGGCTCGCTCGTCGGCTTCCGCCTCTGGGACATCGATCCGGGCAGCATCTACGAAAAGACCGGCTTCCAGAACGGCGACATCGTGACGTCGATCAACGGCCAGGAGCTGACCGACGTCGGCCTGACTATTCGCATGCTCCAGTCACTCAAGAACGAGGCGAAGGTCAACATCACCTTCACCCGTGGCGGCGCTCCGCAGTCGATCGAGATCAACGTTCAGTGACGCGCTTCGGCTAGCAGCTTGTCCTTCATCGACGTGATGTCCTGCGCCATGTCTTCGAGCTGCTTTTCCGAAATGATCGCGCGCCGGCTGAAAGCGGTCACGACCTCGTATTCCATGCGATGCGGGCGGAGCATGACCCAGTGCGTCAGCTGGTTCGCCACGGCTGTCAGCTCATAGAGATCGAGGGGCTGGCCCGGTTTGCCGATCGGAAGCGCGTGGTGCTTCTGCGCGGCTTGCATGATGAAGACGGGAAAGCCCCACATCGACGAGGCGATCTCGCCCAGGATCGTATGGTCGCAGTCGTCGTACAGCTGTTCGGCCTTGCGCCACGTCACCGGCGCCTTGCCGTCGGATACGGCGTGCTCGATCTTGGTCACGGCCGACGGGTGGCAGAAAGCCTGGACCAGCTTGCCGATGTTGCACAGGCAGGCGGCGAGAAACGCCTCGTCGGCGTTGACCGGGTAGTTGAAGCGTTTCAGCAGGAACTCGGAGATCGATCCCGTCAGGAAGCTCTCCTGCCAGAATTCGGCGGCTTTGAAGTCGCTTTTGGGAAGCGGCATGCTTTTCAGGGACGACGTCAGGACGAGGTCGCTGAGCGCTTTGAAGCCGACGTAAACGATGGCGTGCTCGAGCGCGTGCATCTTGGGCGTCGTCGGATTGCGCGACAACCGGATGTTCTCGGCAATCTGCAGGACCTGGGTCGCGATCACGGGATCCCGGCGGAGCGCCTTGGCGATGTCCTTCGGCGAGACGTCCGGGTTTTGCAGGAGCTGGATGATCTCCATGACCGACGTCGAGATGTGCGGCAGCTCTTTCAGCCCACCCAAGCGATTGAAGATCGTCTTCGCTTCATCGTCCAGGAAGCGGTCGGGCGAATACCAGTCGAACTTGCCCTTTTTGATCATGAGCGTCGAGCCGCAACGGCAGTTGAACCAGAGGTGCTCTTGCGCGCACATCCGCCACCGGCTGGTCTCGGTCAGGTAGTCGCGTTCCGTGCGGTAGACGCGACCGCATGTAGCACACTGCTTGTCTTCACTCATGCCTGCGCTTTCGGAGCCTCGTCCTTCAATTTCTTCCTGAGGATCTTGCCGATGTTCGACTTCGGCAAGTCGGCCCGGAATTCATACGAACGAGGACGTTTATAGCCCGTCAACTGCTCGGTGCAATGCTTCTTCAGTTCTTCGATCGTGAGCGACTTGTCTTTTGCGACGACGAAGGCTTTCACGGCCTCGCCCGACGTGGCGTCCGGCACGCCGATGACGGCGGCTTCCAGGACCTTTGGATGGGACGCCAGCACTTCTTCGACTTCGTTCGGGAAGACGTTGAAACCGGAGACGAGGATCATGTCTTTCTTGCGGTCGACGATGTAGAAAAAGCCGTCGGCGTCACGCTTCGCCATGTCGCCGGTCCAGAGCCAGCCGTTCTTCAGCGTCTTCGTGGTCTCTTCTTTCATGTTCCAGTAGCCGGCCATTACCTGCGGACCCTTGATGATCAATTCGCCGGTTTCGCCGAGCGGCTGCTCTTTGCCGGTTTCGTCGACGACCTTGGCGTCGGTCGAGGCGACCGGCACGCCGATCGAGCCGAGGCGCGCGTCGTTCGACAGCGGGTTGACGTGCGTCACGGGCGACGCTTCCGTCAGGCCGAAGCCTTCGATGATCGGCTGGCCGCAGATCTTTTGCCAGCTCTTGTTCACAGCGTCCTGCAACGCGGCGCCGCCGGCCAACGCGATCTTGAGGTGCTTGGGCGGATTGGCCTTGAACTCCGCGCTGTTCGCCAGCGAGTTGAAGAGCGTGTTGACGCCCGTCATGATCGTGATCGGGTACTTCGCGAAGACTTTCACCAGATTCGAGATCGGCACCGGCTTG
>JAYVBB010000818.1:0-6216 GCA_043750715.1 Pseudomonadota bacterium
GCGAGCGACGAGTTGGCCGAGTGCATCGAAGTCCGCCCCAGGCGGCAAATCGATCGGCTCGCCGAGGGTCAGCATGGCCGGATTACCGGGCCAAAGATAGAGCTTGGTCAGGAGCGGTGACGCGCTGAATTTCCAGGCTAAAGCATGCTCTCTGGCACCCTTGCCAACGAGAAGGACCCGCACGTTCGTTCCTTATAATAAAGACCCAGTCCGGGGCCTTAGTTAGCGCAGCGAAGGCATGCAGTCAATCAGGGCCGCCGGCGCCTGGCAATACCAACCAGGCGGTGCTATGATATTTATTGATATATTCCTGTTATTTCCGCACTCTATGGCCATTCCGGCCACTCCTAAGGCGCTTTCCTCCCTGCCTCTTTCCCCGAGTTTTGCGGAGCGACCCAAAGCGTGAATTTCCACTCGAAAAAGAGCACTTGGCCTCGCCAGGCGGCACTCGTCGTCAGCGACTCCCCTAACGTGCACATGCTGCTTCGCGAGCTGCTGCGCAGCTACGCCTGGACCGTGATCGAATCGACGCCGTCGGTCGAGAAGGCGGTCAACATCGTCAGGCAAGGCCAAGCGCATCTGGTGATCGTCGACGACTCGCTGCCGAGTCCGGCCGTGCGGCACGTTCGCTACCTGCAGTCGAACCCCATCACGACCTGCACGCCCGTCCTGACGTTCCTGCTCGAAGCGCACAAGGGCGAGACCACTGCGCTCAACAAGATCGCGGCCCGCCTCCAGCTAGTAGAGAAGCCGTTGACGCCTTCGAAGTTCGTGCCGGGCTTCGTGCAGCTCGTCAAAGCCTGGGAAAAAGAACCTTACGTGACACTTCGCAAAGCGAACTACCAGTTCCTCTCGGGCAACGACCAGCAGGGCATCCGCATGCTGGCGAAGCTCGCGGAGATCGACGTCATCCGCCACGTTTGCTCGCAGGCGCTCGCCCAGCACCTGCGCGCCGCTGGCAAGGTCAAGGAAGCCGAAACGATCCTGCTCGCGGCACTGAAGAAGAACCCCCGCGAGCTCGGCACGATGATCGCGCTCGCCGACCTCTACATGCACGTCGGGATGCCGAAGCTCGCCTATCGCCTGCTCATGGGTGCCCGTCTCTCGTTCGGTCAGTCGCTCGCCGTGATTCCCGACATGATCCAGGCGGCCCTCCTGATGGGCTCGATCTCGGAAGCGATCGAATGCCTGACCATCCTGAACAAGGCCGGGCACAACGACGACGAAACGACGTCCTTTCTTGCCCGCCTGCTCTTTGCCGAGGGCCGCGAAGCCGAGGCGGAAAAGATCCTGAACAACAACCGCGCGTCGTACAAGAAGATCCAGTCCGGTTGGATCGCCGCCGAACAGCAACCGATGAACGTCGCCGGCTGAGCGTCTCATGAACGATTATCTGAATTACTGGAAAGTGGAGCAGCCGGTCTTCTCGAGCTCGGTCGAGGACGGCGACCTCTACGTGACCGGAGCGGTGAAGCCCCTGCTCGACCGCCTGCTGGTGTTTTGCCGCCAGAATCACGGCATCGTGCTCGTCACCGGCGAGGCCGGAACGGGCAAGACGACGCTCGCCCGTTGGCTGTTCGACTCCATCGAAACGTCGACGCATGAAGTGCTGCTCACTTCCATGGTGCACCGTGAGCAAACGGAAGGCTGGCTGACCCCGCGCATCGCCCAGCTCATGGGAGTAAAACCCGAAGGCGCTCCGGCCGACCTGATCCGCGCCACGGCGGCCCGGCTCGACGAGTTGATCGCCGAACGCCGCCGGCTCGTGGTCATGATAGACGCCGCCCACTGGGCCGTGACGCCGGACGCCTGGGGCGAGCTCGTCTCGCTGCTGAATCTGCAGTCGCACGCCAGCCATTGCTTGTCTTTCATCCTGATCGGCGAGCCGCCGCTGCGTGAAATCGTCGACCGGTCTCCGTCGTTGACGACGAAGTTGGCGTTCGCGATGACTCTACCCCGTCTCAGCCGCGACGAGACGCAGGCATACGTCGAACATCGCTTGAAAAAAGCGGGACTCGCGACGCCGTTCGACGCGGAAGCCCTCGATCTGATCCACATGCAGAGCCGGGGCGTGCTCGCGCAAATCAACGCGCTCGCCGAGAGCTGCCTGGTGGAGTGCTGCCAGCGCCAAGGTCGCCGCATCACGGCCGACGTCGCCCGCGCTGCAGGCTCCCACCTATCATTGGCAGCTCATGAACCGGGGCTGTCGGAAATACGGACAGCCGCGGGGGAAATGCCGCCTGCGGGCCGCTCGACGACGGCCCGCCGCACCGAGTTGCCCCCTCCGCCCAAGCCGCCGGAAGGAAAACCCGAGGCGCGCACCGAATCTTCTTCCATCAAGCTCTCTTCCTTGTTCAAATCCAAGACTTGATTGGAACAGAAGCTCAAAAAACTGGTACTCGTTCTGGCCGTCATGGGGCTGATCGGGTTCCTCGCGAATCTGCTCGTCGATAACCCGTACACGCACCGGTTGATCCGCACGACGATCAACGATCAGGTGAAAGCGGCGACCAACCTCGTCGTCGACTTCAAAGCGATCAAGCTCAGCGTCGTTCCTCCCGGCGCCGACCTTTACGGATTCTATCTGGCGACCAACGCGGAGCCTAATAGCCCGCTCGTCACCGCGGCGCACGTCAAAGCCCGCCTGTCGCTTTGGTCGGCGATCCTCGGGCAGATCAAGCTCTCGGTCTTCGAGGCTGGCGACCTGACGGTAATCTGGCCGCCGCCATGGAACTTCAAAGGCTTTCTGAAAAATCCGGTGCCCGAGCCGCAAGGTCCTCAAAGTCCGGCGGCATGGCCTCCGGATTTCGAGATTCCGGTGAAAGAGATCGTACTGAGCAACGCCAAGGCGTATTTCGAAACGGCCCTGACCCTCGAGGACGGCCCGCTCGAGCAGTCGCAGGTCGCGGCCTCCGTCGTCGGCTTCGACCTCGACCTCGGCATCGACAGCTGGACCGACATGGCCGTCGACCTGAAGATCAAATCGACCAACGTCGCGATCGGCGCGACGTCTATGCTCGAGGAAACCGGCATCGAGCTGGTCGGCGCGTTGAACGATCAGAAGTTCAGCGTCACCCGTCTCAAAGTCGACGGCGAACGGATCCACCTCGACGGCACGGCCCAGGTCACGATCGGCACGCAAAGCAAACAGAACCTCCTTTCCGGGATCGGCATCCAGGTGGACGGCGCCTTCAAGGGCGACATGTCGCTGCTCGGTTCTTTTCTCGACGTGCCCGAAACGTTCGGCCCCGGCGCGGGCGTCGTCCAAGTCAAAGCCGACATTCCGCTAGGTATCCGTACCGGCTCCCCGACGTTCGAAGTCCAAGGCAAAGGCCAGGTTCACGACGCCCAGCTCGCGGGCTTCCACCTCCTGAACAGCAAGGCGACTTTTCACGTCACTCCCGAAGCCGTGCAACTGACCGACGTCGAAGTGATCCAAGGCGAGACGACGTTCGGCAAAGGGTCGGGCGAAATCCGCCTCACCGATGCGATCGATTTCGACTTCAAGGTCGTACCCGACGGCTTGCACCTGGTCGACCTGCTCGACGCCCTGGGCGTCGGCTTCAGTTTGGTGGACACGGAGATCCGCAGCCCGAACCTGCACCTGTTCGGACGCGGCGTTCCGCTCAGCCTGAACGTCGCGGCGACCGCCGAGTTCTCCCACATCGCGCTGCCCGAGACGCCGTACGACCACGCTAAGTTCCCGCGGTCGCCCGATTGCCGGTTCGACTTCCACCTGGCGGTGACGTCGATCCAGCTCGACTTCAACGGCACGCGCGGCGTCTGCTATCAACCGGGTCCCGCAGCGAAGCCGGGCATGCCGCCCGCGGGTGCCGTCGAACCGCCCAAAGGAGCGACCAGCGCCTCGCCCGTGGACTTCGCAGGACAGATCCGCTTCGAAGGCAACGACAACCTCGGCCTGCTCGTGCACTCCGACGCGTTGGACCTGGGCCTCGCGCCGTACTTCTCCCAGATCCCGATGGCGGGCAAGGGCGTCGCCGACGTGCGGGTCCACGGCCCGTTCGAGCATCCGCTCATCGACGTGGCGGCCTACTGGGGGTCGGTCGAAATCCACAAGATGCCGCTCGGAAACGTCCAGGCCAAGCTCCAGGTCGACGGCAAAGTGCTGAAGTGGCACGACGTCGTCGCGCGGCCGGAGGGCGGCAAGGGCAGCATCGAATCAAAGAGCGGCAGCCTCGACCTGACGACCGACAACTACAGGATCAAAGGCAAAGTCTCGGCGCACGACGTCGAAGCGTCATCGATCGGCAAAGTCGTGCAGTCAGCGACGGACGGTCGCGTCAACTTCGCGATAGGCATCAGGACGCTCGACGCGGACCTCGAAGGACCGCTGTTTTTTCCGGGCGCGCTCAAAGGCAAGGTCGACCTCGGGCTCGAGCAAGCGAGCCTAGACGGCGAGATCCTCTTCTCGACTCTGCGCGGCACGGTCAACCTGACGGACAAGGGAGCCACGAGCGACAATCTACTCGCAACCCTCGGCGATCTCGCGCTGTCGATGAAGTTCAATCATCGCCGCGCCCATCCTTTCGACTACGACCTCGCGCTGGCTACGAGCTTCGAGGAAGACCCGTGGACGGCGCTCGGCCTGTCTCCGAAAGACCGCTTCGACGCCGAATTCGCGACGCTCGAACCGGCCATCGACCCTGCCATGAAAGAGCCGCTAACTGGCGCCGACCACCTGGGCAGCCTGCCATTCGCCGGATCCAAACTCAAAGAGATCGGCATCAAGGGACAGATCGTCTCGACCGGCAAGTTCTCCGGCTCGACGGGCGACCTGCAAGGCACCTTCGACACGACGATCCGGCGACCGGAGATCTTCGGCAGCGTCATGTCGCCGGTCCGGATCAAAGGCTTCGTCAAGGGATCGAAAATCGACGCCGTCATCACGCACTCCGGTAACTCCTTCGAGGGTCGGCTGTCCCTCGACGTCCTGAAAGAAGGCGTGCCCTACGAATGGTTCTTCAACTTCAACCGCATGGACCTCCGGGCGCTCGGCACGGCGTTCTTTCACAGCGACCCGCGGAACTTCATCTACCTGACCGCGGACTGGCGCATGAAAGGCAAATTCACCGACTGGTGGCGATCGACCGGCCAGCTGGACGTGAAAGATCTGAGGGCCAAGTACGTGCAGGACATCGCGTCCCAGACGAAGGTCCTCCAGCTCAAGCAAGAGCAGCCAGTGAAGGTCCTCTTCACGAAAGACGGCTGGCGCTTCGACGAAGACAAAGACCTCTACCTGACCGGGCGGAACGTCCAGCTCAGGCTCTCCATGATCGACAGCCGCCCTCCGGCCCGCCTCGGCATCCGCGCGGAAGGCATCGTCGACATGGCGATCGCGAAGGAATTCTCCCAAGAGATCGACACCGCGACTGGCAAGCTCCGGGTGGTCGCCGAGATCAACGGCTCGGCCGAGAACCCCGACCCGATGGTCGAGATCACCGACTTGAAGAACAGCCCGTTCATCGCCGCGACCTGGACGCCGGTGACGCTCGGTATCGCCGACATTCGTCCGCCGTTCCGCAACGTCCGTCTACGGATCCTCTACGCCAAAGGTCAGCTGGCGATCGACACGCTCGCGGCCGACAAAGGTCCGGGCCAGGTCACGGCAACCGGTTCACTGAACCTTTCCGACGACGTGGCCGACGACGAGTCGCACCTCGACATTAATTTCAACAACGCCAGCGTGATCTATCCGGTCGCGTTCCTGAAGAGCTTCGAGACGGAGATGAGCGGCAACGTCACGGTCTCAGGCAACGGCCTGCCGTTCAAAATCGCCGGCGACATCATCGTCAATCGGGCCCGCTCGACGCGCGAGGTCGACATCCGCGACGAGATCATCAACGCACTCCGCCAGAAGTCCTTCAGCGCCACCGTCGTGGCGGAGAAGCCGACGGTGGTCTTCGACCTCAACGTCGTGGCCGACCAGAGCATCAACATCCACAACCGGAACCTGCAGAGCATCCTCTCGGCTGACCTCCAGATCAAAGGCAACGACATCCAGCCGTCCGTCTCGGGGCAGGTGGAGATCGACAAGGGCAAGTTCATTTATAAGCGCGACTTCCAAATCACCCTGGGCCTGGTGACGTTCGACGACCCGGTGAAGCCGGACCCGAACCTCGACATTCTCGCATTCAGCGAAGTCGACAACTACCGCGTTTACATCGCGATCAGCGGCAAGGCATCAATCGCGAAGGT
>JAYVBB010000819.1:0-12065 GCA_043750715.1 Pseudomonadota bacterium
GTCCAAGCTGGAAGCCGGCGAGCTTACCGTCGAGCTGGAGCTGCGCAACAACTCGGGCGAGACGTTGACGGGGCACGTCTGGGGCCAGGCGCGGCTGAGTGCGACGCAGCTGGTGGAAAGCCGCGAGCGGCTGACGTTCAAAGCGAAGATCAAGACGTTCAAGACCCTGCGCTTCCAGGTTCCCACTGGTTTTGCGGGGACCTGGCAGGGTCTCGAGATTCTGGTGTCGGATGATGCTACCGGAATCGCGACGAAATACGGCGCCGCGGCACCCAAGCCGTCAGCGTAATCGAAGGCTTATGCGTACGTAAAGAGGCCGAAGACTTTCGTCTCCGGCCTCCCGCCTAAATTACCTGGACCAATCAGCCGTTCGGGAAAGTGCTTTGGTACACGCTGCGAACGCCCGTGACGTCGTCATCCTGGGGCGTGTCGAAAGACGTGTTGCACATCACCGCCTGGGGTTGGTTGGGCTGGCAGTTGCCGCTTTGACCGCCTTGGTAGGTGTCCGACAAGGCGAAGGCGTGGCCGAATTCATGCAGCAGGACGTTGAAACTGGCGAAATAGCCGGTTCGGTCCATGCTGACCGTCGGGACGGACCCGATCTGCGTGTTCGACCACGTACCCGGGACGACTCTGACGAACGCGTCACAGTTGGAGTTCCCGTCCGTGACGAGAACCGTCTGCGTGAGTTCGCCCTGCGCCACCGGGCGCAATGCGTCGACCCATTTCAACACGGCACTCTGAATGTTGCCCTCCCACTTTTCCCATTCGCTGCCGGCATCGACACCCGTAAGGCAAACCCGGATCTCCGGCTTTTTGACCTTCTCCGTCAGGCCGTGGACGCTCGGTCCAAAGCTGATGAAGTGAGGGTGCGACACCTCGCCCTGATCTTTTTCACGCGACCCGCAGGCTTCGAGCGAGAGAGCCGCCGTGACGATGACCAAACCGGTGCGAACGACTTGTTTGAGCCTCGAGTTCATACTCCACCTCCGCTTCCGCATTTTGGCGCGACGGAGAATGGGTAAGCGCTGACCGCCGAGCGGTCTTCAGCGCTTACCTATATAGGTCGCGCCGACAACATCCGCTTGGAACTTAGGCTACTGACGTCTGGGGAAAACTAGATGTAAGGCGAGTGTTTGATGGGGACCTCCTGGTGCTACAGCTTTGGGGGAAGAACGACTCCACATTTGTATTATAATCCATAGAATACCTTAAAAACAATATAAAACATCTATGCCCCGGAGATCCGCATGTTACAATCCCATTATTACCGGAGTGCCGAATGACCATCGAAACCGAAGACGATCTGAAAGCGTTGAAACGCATCGGCCGCATCGTCGCCGACTGCCTGAAGTTGATGAGCCGCTCGCTCGAGCCGGGCATGACGACGAAAGATCTCGACGCGATCGGTGCGTCCTAACTCGAGCAGTACGGAGCGCGCTCCGCTCCCGAGCTGACGTACGATTTCCCCGGCGCGACCTGCATCAGCGTGGGGCACGAGATCGCCCACGGCATTCCCGGACCGCGCCAGCTCCAAGCCGGCGACCTGGTCAACATCGACGTCTCGGCCGAGCTCGGCGGCTACTTCGCCGACACGGGCGGCTCGTTCGCCGTGCCGCCGATGCAGGAAAAGCACAAAGCGGTTTGCCGCGGCACGCGCGAAGCGCTCGCCAACGCCATGAAAGTCGCCCGCGCCGGCCGCCCGCTCAACGTCATCGGCAAAGCCATCGAGCAGACCGCGGCCAAGTACAAGCTGACGGTCATCCGGAATCTCGGCAGCCACGGCGTCGGCCGCGCTTTGCACGAAGAGCCGGGATTCATCGCTCCGTACTACGATGCGCGCGACAAGCGCCAGCTCACGGACGGCCTCGTCATCACGATCGAGCCGTTCCTTTCGAACGGTGCGACCGAGGTCGAGGACGGGGACGACGGGTGGACGCTCAAGACGCACCGCCGCTTCGTGTCGGCGCAGTACGAGCACACGATGGTGATCACCAAAGGCATGCCGCTGATCATGACGATGCCGAGCACCTGAGGGTCGTATGGACGACTTCCGCAACTGGTTCATCATCGGCGCCGGCCTGTTCTCCGTCGCCGGCGGCGTCTTTCAATGGGGCTTCTTCATGGACAGCCGTAAAGCCCAGGGCGTGGTCAAGCTCTTCGGCCGTCAAGGCGCGCGCGTCTTTTACGTTTGCCTGGGCCTGTTCGTCGTCGGCCTCGGCACGATGATCATGCTCGGCATGCTGCCCGAGAAGGGCGCTTAAGGCGCCGGCGCGTTCAGCTGGTCGACGAAGCCGTCGAGCGCGGCCCAGAACTCGTCGGTGAAGTCGTCGTGCCCTCCGTGATCGATCAGCAGACGCTTCGGCTCGTTGGCGGAGTCGAAGAGTTGCTGGGCGTGCGCGAGCGGCGCCACGTGGTCGCCGTCTCCGTGCCGCATCAGGAGCGGTCCTTCGTAGCTGCCGATCCTCGGCGTGTTGTCGAAGGCGAATCCCGCGAAGAGGCGGGAGGGGAACCACCAGTTGTACGACAGGAAATCCTGGAGCGACGTGCCGGTGCTGGAGAGGATCACTCCCCTCGCCCCGCGGCTCGCCGCCATCTCGACCACGACATAGCTCCCGAGGGAATGCCCGAGCAGCACGACTTGATTTTCCGGCAAATTCGACGTCTGCGCGAGCCAGGTGCGCGCGGCCTTGCCGTCGAGGTAGAGGCCCTCTTCCGTCGGCAGCCCTTCGCTTTTCCCGTAGCCCCGGTAGTCGAAGATCATCACGGCGAGGCCGTGATCGTGCAGCTTTTTCAGGGTCGGGGCCCGGGTCGTGACGTTGCCGACGGTGCCGTGAGCATAGAGCAGCACGGCTTTCGGACTCTCGTGCGGGACGTACCAGCCGTGCAGAATGACGCCGTCTTCGGCCCGGAAAGAGACGTCCTGATACGCCAGGCCGTCGGGTTGCCAGTTGCCGGCCGGATACTTGGAAAGAATCCAAGGCTCGAGGCGGGTCGAGGCATAGGCGCCGAGCGCGATCAGGACGACGGTGACGGCGGCGATGGCGAGCAGGGGTTTGCGCATGTTTCGAACATTTTAGCGCGTTCCCGGCCCGCTGTCGCGCGCGCCTTAGTAGAGGTAGTAACCGAGGATTTTGACCTGAGGCTTCAGGATGCATTCGACGTTGGCGCCGATCGTCCCCGCCGGGCCGGCATTCGAGTAAACGTCGACGACGTTGGCCTGCTGGTTGACCAGGCCCTGGACCGACGACCCGACGAAGGTCTGGTTCGAGGCCGAGATCTTCCACAGGCGGCAGGTGATCGGCGGCTGCGCGTAGACGCTCGGGCTCGCGTAGTAAACGCGCACGTGCAGCGTCCCGTTCAGGTTGGCCCCCGAGAGCGGGCAGACGTGGGCGCTTTCTGCGACCGCCAGAATCGAGCCTTGATTCTGGTAGTAGCTCTGAATCGCCGGCTCCCCACCGTTGCGGTACGGCTGGCAAAAGTGCGCGCTGAAGTATTTGGCGCCGAAAGCGGCCGGGGCGGCTGCCAGAGCGGCGACGGTCAAAAGGGCCTTGCAAACGACTCGGTTAAACATAGGTGTGAATCCTCCTTGATCCGTAACGCGCGGAAAACCGGCTAGACGGCTCAGCGCTCTCTGCGCATTTTATATAACTATATGATTTATATATATTAATTAGTCCTTCGCTTCAGCTTCCGGCAGCCGGGCCGATGCCTTTGCATGACCCCCATCGCCAAGGTTTTAGGCTCAGCTCTCATCGCCATGATCATCGGCGTGGCGTTCGGCGTCTTCAGCTGCACGCGCAGCGAGCCGGCGAAGACCGGTCCCGGAACTGCGAGCTGCAAGGGTCGCGTCGCCGACGTCCTGACCTACATGAAGCGGTTCAAGGACGCCAACGTCTTGACGACCGACGTCGCCGTGCCGCCGGACGAGACGAAAGCGCCAAAGGCCCTGGCCTTCGACCCCAAGCGCCGCATCCTGGAGTGCGACGTGCAAGGCTGCCGCTTCGGCTCGACCGTGCCGCTCGCCTATGGCGCCTCTTTGACCAAAGCCCTCCGGACGCGGCTCGCGCCGAAGGGAACCTGCGAACCCGTCTATCTTGCCCTTTCGGACACGCTCCCCCCGGCTCAATTCGCGCCGATTCTCGCCGCAGTAAAAGGCTGCTCGACGTTCGCCCTGACGCGCAGCAACCTCAAGAAACTGCCGGCCGTCGAACCCAGTGGCCCGACGATCGACAAACTGAAGACGCTCGGCTCCGCGAAAACCGACAAGCAACGCAAGGGCGCCACCCAGTCGCTCGTCGACACGGTGCTGAAACCGCACGCGAAGACCTGCGGCAAGACGCAGGACTTTCTGACCTCGGTCGGCAACGCCAAAGGCTACGAAAAGTTCACGAAGGTGCTGACGGGGCTCGAGTCGCAGGGGCGGGATTTCGAGCCGTGCCTCTGCACGCTCGACGGCCAGGACGACAAGGTCCTGTTCCAGGTCGCGGGCTTCAACCGCCTCGGCGGCACTCTCTTCGTCTATTCCGCGAAAAAAGTCCCGGCCGCGGCCGCCGCGAAGCCCGCGAAGAGCGCGAAGACCTGGTACGACTTCGTCCGTACACTCTAAAACGAAGTGAGCCAATCCGTATCGCTCCGGAGACACGCAGTCGCGGGAAAGCTGCGCCTCCGGCCTTTCCAAGACCAGGAACCCGCTGGCGAAACTGGCACGGCGATTGCTTTAGAGGACCCAATGGAGGTTCCTCATGGTCAAATCCCACACGCCCTCGTCCCCCGGATCCGAAACCGTCGAAGCTCCGACCCTGTCGGAGCATGTCAATACCGTAAAGGATGCATTCGTAGACCAGCTCGGCGACACGGCTCAGAGGATCAAAGCGCTCTCGCCGAAAAGCGGTGCCCTGTCGCACCTGGGTAAAAACGTGCAGTCCCGTCTGGTCCGCTCCGAAGACTATCTTCGCGACCGTACCGCGGCGGATCTCGTCTCGGACCTGATTTCGCTGGTCCGGCGTCACCCCTTGCCCTTCGTCCTGGGCGCCGTCGGCGCAGGCATCGGCTTGCTCGTCTCGGGCAAAAAAGCCCCGATGCGCCAGGCCAGCACGAGCCCGTCGGCGAAGAAACGCCCTATGACCCCGCGCGCCTCCGGCGGTCACCAAGGCGCATCCGTCACTCACTGAAGCGCGGGACGAAAGGACGTCATGAACTCAAAACAAGACAAACAGATCCGCCGGCTCCTCGACCTGATTCATCTCGACATGGACGCCGTGCTCGCCTACGAGCAGGCAATCCTCCACTTGAGTGATACCGAGATCGAGCTCATCGGCGCACTGGAACGGTTCCAAAAGGATCACCTGCGGCACGTCGAGGACCTCTCGACCGTCGTCGAACAGCTCGGCGGCGAAGCGCCGGAGTTCAAGCGCGACGCCAAAGGCTTTTTAATCGAAGGCATGACGGCCGTCATGAGCCGGCTCGGCACGCGTGCGACGCTGCTTGCGATGACCGAGAATGAAATGCTGACGAACGTCAAATACCAGCTGGCCGTCGAGGCGGATCTGGATTCGAAGATTCTCGCCCTAGTACGCCGCAACCGCGCCGACGAGCAGCAGCACCTGACCTATATGACGAAAGCGTTGAAAGATACCTTCGCCTTGTCCCGCGCTCCCGCGTCGGTCGAGACGACATCACCCCACTAAGGAGAGAGAGACCATGGAAACGACCGAAAACACCACCAAAGCCAACGCCGCCAAAGACGCTACCCTCGCCTCTTCGACGCTGAAAAAAGTGTCGAAGAAGATCGTCGATGCCGCGCCGGACGAAGGCCCGTTGGCCGACGCCGCCGTCAGCGTCGCCAGCCGGCTCGAAAGAGCCGAAGAATCGATCAGGAACTTCGACGTGTCGAAAGTCGGACCGGCGATCAAAGCGCTGCCTTGGGGCATCATCGGAGGCGTCGCGCTTGCGGCCGGCGGCCTCGCCGTCGCGCTCAACAAAAAAGCCCGCCACACGGTGGTGAGCAAAGTCGACGACCTGCTCGATACGAAATTCGCCGGCGCTCCGGCGACCAAATCGCGCGCCAAAGGCAAAGCGGCGGCGACCCGCACGCGCTCGCGCGCCCACTAATACCGCCAAAGTCCCCCGGGGCCGGTCGGTGTCTTCGGACGCCGGCTGGCCCTTGGGCTTCGTCCGTATGGTCCCCGCGGTCTGCCGTCCAGTCGGGAACCGGTTGGCTTCGCCGCCCCACCGTGGCATTCAACGCTCCGGTTATCCCCGAGGAACCCGCACAAAAGGGCCCCTGACATGAACAAACTCGTCACGCTCCTCGCCCTCTGGTCGGCGACGGTTTCCGCCAACGCGGCATTCGCCGAAGGCAATCTCTGGGCCGGCAACGTCATCGGAGTGGAAGAGAGGGAAACGGTCGACCCTTGCCACAACGGCGACGGCTGGGACATGAACCGCGGCGACTACGGCTACGGCAGCTGGGCCCGGCAACGCGCGGCCTACACCAACATCTGCTTCGAGATCTGGATGCCCGGCGTGACCGACCAGGAAAACCCGGACTATTGGCGCCTGCTCGACGTTCAGGTCCACTACCGCTACGAAGGCCAGGGCGACTACAACACCGAATACGTCGCGTCGATCGACCGCCGCGGCAACAACCGCCGCTACGTCTGGGATCTCCGCTTGCACGACCCGTTCCCCGTCTCGACCGCTCCGGCGACCATTCCCTACCGCGAAAAGCACCGCCACACGGACGACGACGGTACGACCTGGGCCAGCGTCGAGTCGATGATGGAGTTCTATTTCACGGTGAACGGCCGCGAGCTCAAGAAGCCCGACGGCTGGCCGTTCTACGTCCTTTACGGGGACGCGACCGTCATCCTGCCCTGAAAAATCCTATGCTAAACTTCCAGGACTCCGTGACCCGGGCGAAAAAAGCCAAGTTCAAATACATGGACATCTACTGGCTTCTTCTCGGCATTCGCATCGCTGCATTTAGCCAGCGAAAGCAGGCAATTTCTGCCGAGTGAAGTTCGGCGCGGCTTCGACCGACACGCTTCTCATGGACGCAACAAGCAATCTGCGATTTCTCCGGACCTTCTGCTGGCTGACGGCGGGCCTTTACCCGTCTTGGAGCCTGTTCCTTTACGTGGCGCTACCCGAAGCCTACGACGACATCGCCGGACGCTGCGTCGTCGGCGCCTGCTTCGCGGTGCTGGCGCTGGCGGTAGGCCATAGTAAATGGCTCGAGCAGCGCTTCGAGACGGTCGTCTACGGCGGCTTCTGCCTCGTCGCGGCGCACTTTTGGTTCCTTGTTTACCGCTCGAATCTCTCGACCGTCTACCTGGTCGGCGCCCTGATCGTCGCCGTCTGCTACAACCTCTGCTTCGCCAAGGTCCGGCCGATCATCGTCTACTCGCTCGTCGTCGTGACGCTCTCCCTCCTGGTAGCCTGGCTCACCGACGCCCCCATGCAGTCGAAGCTGATGCTCAACGCGGGGATCATTACCGTCCAAATCACCTCGCTTTCGAGCGTCAGCATCCGGAGTCGGGTGCTGCAGACCCTCGAGGCCGAAAAGCTGACGACGCTGACGCTCCGCCAAGCCCTCGTGGACAAGGAGCTGGAAGCCGCGGAAGCCGTCCAGCGCACGCTGCTCACGCGCAGCGTCGACCTTCCGGAAATCACCATGGCGACGTTTTACAAGGCTGCCGAGAAGACGGGCGGCGACTGGTACGGCCACTACCACGACGTCCGCGCCAACGTGCTCTACTTCTGGATCGGCGACGTTACCGGCCACGGTGCCGCCTCGGCCTTGATCACGGGCGTCGCCTGCGGTGCACTCTACTCCGGCGAACGCCGGGCCGACTACCTGGGCGACACGTCGTCGGTGCACGACCGCCTGATAACGATGGCAACGGTCAACAACGCGGTCATCTGCAACACCAAATGCGAGCTGCTGATGACCATGTTCTTCGGCGCGCTCGCCCTCGACACCGGAGCCTTCAGCTCGATCAACGCCGGCCATCCCCAGCCGGTGCTGGTGAGCGGCGGCAAGGCCACCGGGCGTCCTTCGGTGCCTTCCAATCCGCTCGGCTTTTCCGAGCGATCGACCTTCCACGTCGCTGCCACGCAGCTCAAGGTGGGCGACTCCCTTTTCCTCTATACCGACGGCTTGACGGAGAACATGGCCATGACCGGCGCGAGCAAGCAGAAGGCACGACTGACGCGGCTGCTGGAAACCTGCCGCGACAGCCGGGATGCCGTCAAACGCGTCGAAACGGAGTTCTCGGCCGCGCTACGCGGGGAGCATCTGAACGACGACGTCACGTTCATGGGCCTGACCTGGAACGGTAAGCGCGAAGCGCTGGGCCGCGTCGGCTAGACTTAGCAGCTACTCGACGTCGTAAAGCATGTCGTCCCACCAGTAAAACAGCGGGCTGTGACCGAAGTTGCGCATGTCCGCGATGGCGGCGTCGGCCGTCCAGCCGTGAGCTTTGATGTGGTAGGCGCCGATGACGAGTCCGGTCCGGTCGCTGCCTTGATAACAGTGCACGAGAATCGGCTGGTTTGCCGGATCTAACGTGAGGGCAAGCGCCGCCATGAGCTCGTCCAGGCTCGGGCGATCGAATGGTAAAGGCGTCATGGGGACGCGCAGAAACCTGAGCCCTTGCGCTTCTGCGGCGGCTTGCTCTTCGTCGGCGTCGTCCGGGTCCATCATGTAGGACTCGAGGGAAAGAACCGTGCGGATTCCCAGCGGCGCGAGTTCCGCGAACTGTTCCGTCGTCGGTTTGCCACTCCGGAAAACGGCCGCGTCGACCTGGTGAAGGTTCGCGATCGTCGTCGTTTGCGCGACGACTGGATGCGAGATCGTCGCGACGGCAAGCCCTAGGGCGACGGTAAAAGCTCTGAGACTCATGCACGGTCCTCCAAATGGATTCGGGAGACCGCCTATCTAGCCCAGACGTCGGGCGGCGTCTGCCTGCTTGTTGAACAATCTTGAAATATTGAGGAGTTAAATCAGGTCCGAGCGACGGTGCCCGGGACGGTGACGGTGACATCGGTACCGGAGCCTTCCCGACTGATCACCCCGATCTTGCCGCCCAGCTGCTCGACGACGCGCTGCGCATGAGCAAACCCCAGCCCAAACGACGAGCTGTCGGACCTCGCCGCGTCCCCCCGAAAGAAGAGCTCTCCGAGGCGACTCACCTGCTCCGGGGGCATCCCTCGTCCGTCGTCCGCGACGAGGAACTCGACCTGGTCTTCGCCCGCTTCCCGGAGCGAGACGAGGACGCTGCCTCCCTCTTTGCCGTATTTGACGGCGTTGTCCACAAGGTTGCCGAACACGACTTCCCACTGTTCGGGCTGCCCCGGGAGTAGGACGGCCGTCAGGTCTTCGCTGGCGAGGGAAAGCCTGATTCCGCGCCCATCTGCCGAGTCCTTCCAGCGTGCCAGGACGGTTCGAATCACCGAGATGCCGTCGGAAAGACGCTCGTCTTCCTGCTCTTGGCGCGCATCCAGCCGCGCGAGATCCAGGAGCGAGGTCGACAGGCGCCTGAGAACCAAGACCTCCTTCAGTACGGACCGGCAGGTCTCCTCGTAGTCGGCAACGGACCTCGGACGAGAGAGCGTCACTTCCAGCGCCGAGAGCGCGGCGGAGATCGGCGATTTGAGCTCATGGGAAGCATGAGCTATGAACAGCCCCTGCGCTGCGACGGAAGCTCGCGCGGTGTCGGCCATCTCGCGAAAGCTGTCGAAGAGCAGGCTTTCCTCGGCGGACTGCGGCGCGAGGTCCGGCCCACCGGCAAAAAATGGCGGTTTGACGCCGCGAATCCGGCGCGCGAATTCGCGGAGATTGCGCGTCGAGAACGACACGACCAGCCCGCTGCCGAGGCTGGTCACGACGAGAATGCCCAATGCCCCTAAAATCACGGAGCGCTGGAGCCGCGCAATTTCGTCGAGGCCGGGCTGCGCGTCGATCGCTACCTGAATGAATCCGATCGGCTTGCCGCGCCGGTCGATCACGGGCTCGCTTTGCGCGAGCCACTGGCCGGACGGCAACGAGACGACGTATCGTGCCTCCCTGGTAGGCTTTTCCGGGCGCATCGCCTTGAGCCCTGCCTTGATCTCCGCGTCGGGTTCCGGCGACTCGGCGACGGGGCGACCCGCGGCGTCCCGCAAATCGTAAAAGAAGTGGCCGTCCTCCCCGAGCTCGCGCACGGCTTCGTTGTGGACATCGAAGGACAGTCCTTCGGCTCTGACCGTCATCGTGCCTTCGATCGCGTCGCTCTCCGTGTCGAGAAGCTGCGTCAGCTCCTCCAGGCGCTTGGCCTCGCTCCATCGGACGACCCAGATTGCCCCGACCGTCAGAGTCGACGCCTGGACCAGGACGAGGAACAGAATGATCTTCGCGTTAAGCGGTAGGCTGCGCCACACGGAGCACGAATCCTTTCCCCCGGATGGTCGCGATCTCGACGCCGGAGCCGATCAGCTTTTTGCGCACCCGCGCCAGGAGCACGTCGAGGCTGTTGCTGTCCGGCTCGTCGTCGAGCTGGTAGAGGGCGCCGACGAGCGTATTGCGTTTGATCAATTGCCCGGTCTTGGCTGCCAAGGCCGCAAGCAGATCGTATTCTTTGCCCGTCAAATCGAGCAGCGCTCCGTCAAGCCTGACGCTGTGATCGGCCAAATTCAGAGTCAAGGCCCCGACCCTCAGCTCCGAGGAGCCTTTGGCGATGGACCGCCGGTGGAGCGCGTTGATCCGCGCGATCAGCTCGATCACCTCGAACGGCTTGACGATGTAGTCGTCGGCCCCTTTGTCGAGCCCTTCGACGCGATCGGAGACCGCCCCGCGAGCGGTAATCATGATCGTCGGCACGTTGCGTCCGCGGGACCTCAGGTCTTTCAGCACTTCGATACCGGAGTACTTCGGCAGCATCCAGTCGAGCACCATGACGTCGTATTCGCTGGAATCGGCGAAATAGATGCCCTCTTCCCCGTTGGGCGCCAGGTCGACCGTCCAGCCGTGCTCTTCCATGCCCCGCTTCAGGCTTTTGCCCAGCAGATCGTTGTCTTCGACGACCAGGACCTTCATCGGAAATCCTTTGATCTTTCAACACGTGCGTCAAAACGTCCGCCATTCACGCCGCGTTCAAACGACCTTTCCGCGGACATCGCCATCGCGAAGGATACGTTAAAAATCGCGAAAAGTGGAGACCTGCTGGCGGCACGCGCCCGCATCAAGGACCTACGGAGCGGAGGTCGCCGTGATGCAGCGCGAAGTTGACGCCGATGTCGACGTCAGAGACTGAATAGCCCGTAGGTGCCGACGGCCGCCCCGTAAGCGAGCAATGTGTAAGCGACCATCATGGCCGCTGGCAGCCGCTGCGATCCCGATTCCTTGCGAAGGACTGCGAGCGTGGACACGCACTGCAGCGAGATCGCGAAGAAGATGAGGAGCGCCATGCCGCTTGCCAAAGAAAATCCGCTGGCCTGGATCTGAGACGCCATGTCGGCCGCACGCTCGGTAGCCCCTTCGATGCCGATCAGGACGCCCAGCGTGCCTACGAACACTTCGCGGGCCAGGAAAGACGTCAGCACGGCGACGGTGAATTTCCAGTCGAGCCCCAGAGGAGCGAACAACGGTGACACGAAGCGTCCAAACGTCGAAAGATAAGAGGTCTCGAGCTTGCCGGCACCGCCCGGGAAATAGCCCAGGACCCAGACGACGACGGACACGACGAAGATGACGGCGCCGGCCCGCTTGACGAAGGCGTAAGCAGAATTTGCGGACCGAATCAGCAGCGGCCGCCACGTCGGGATGCGGTA
This sequence comes from Pseudomonadota bacterium, assembly GCA_043750715.1. Taxonomy (GTDB): domain Bacteria; phylum Bdellovibrionota_B; class Oligoflexia; order Oligoflexales; family CAIYRB01; genus CAIYRB01. The sequence continues at coordinate 11,815 of JAYVBB010000819.1, forward strand.
GGGAGGCAGCTCCAGCACGAAGGGCAGCGCCGTCTTCATCCGCTTGGGCGCGACGCGGTTGACCACGGCGGCGACGACGAGGCCGCTCACGATTCCGAGCACATAGAGTCCCAGCAACGTAAAACCACGGAGCCCGAACAGACCTCCGAAATACGTCGTCTCGGGAATGATGGCCGCGATCAGGATGCCGTAGACGGGCAAACGGGCCGAGCACGACATGAGCGGAATGGCCATCCAGGTCAGCCATCTCG
>JAYVBB010000820.1:0-3573 GCA_043750715.1 Pseudomonadota bacterium
TAATGCGCCAGGAAAAAGCCAAAATCGCTCCACTTGTCCTTACCCAGGGCGGCGATTTTCTGCTTTTGGTATTGAACGTTGAATTCGAGGTGCGGGCGCGGCATGAACTGCACGCCCGTGCCGTAAGCTTCGAAGTCCCGCTGATCGGTGTCGAGGTCGCTGTCCGAGACGTCCTGGAGGACGTAGAGCGTCAGACCGGTCTTCAGGTCGTAGCCTTCCTTCGCGTAGGCGGCGACGCCGTTGCGGGCTTCGCCGCTGTAGTCCTTTTTCTCGTAGAACTGCACGTAGTCGGCCTCAGCCATCACGAACACCTTTTCCGTGATGCCCGAGAGCAGCCAGGGTCCGATGATGCGGCGGCTGGTTTCCGCTTCGGTGCGGATGCCTTGGAAGAGGCTCAAGCCGACCTTGTGCCGACCTGCTAGATCGATGCTGCCCGTCGCTGACATCCCCTTATCGGTGTCGAGGTCGTCCTTGTCCATCCGGCCCATGATTCCGGTCAGATAGAAGTTGGTCGACTCGCCGATGCGCGATACCTCGACGTTGTACGTCTCGGAGTTTTGGTCCCAGCCGAGGCCCCGCCGCGTCGACACGAAGTGCTCGGGGTTGTTGATGCCCCAGGCCGGACGGAAACGGCCGGCCCGGATGCTGACGTATTCCGCCGGCTGAACCATGAGCCAGTGGTCCCTGCTCACGAATTCGCTTTTGTTCGACGTCGGTCCGGTGCGGATGTACTCCCGGCCGGCGGACGCGAGAACGGTGACTTTTTCGGTGACGACGGCGGCTTGGACGTCCGCCTGCATCAGAAAAAAGCGCCCTTCCTTGAACGTCGGCGTATCGCGGTAGGTCTGAATGGAGCGGAAGTCGGCGCCGACGCGCAGCCATTCGGGGAGTTTGACTTTGTTGTAAGCAAAGCCGGCTTCGTCCTCGCCGCCGGCCATGCTCAGCGCTTCCAGGGAAAGCGCCCGGCCGTAATCAGTGATCAGGCCCCCGCCCGTCGGACTGACGTGACAGGTCACGCAGTTGTTGTACTTGTGCTTGATCGTCTCGGGAAAGGCCGAGGCGCGGGGTGCCCAGGCAAACAGCGCCAACGCTCCGAGAGCTACGCCGACTACACTATTCAACGGGCACCTCGAGGTCGACCAAGACGTCGACGGAACTCGCGACCGTCACGCCCATGAAGCTCGGAATGTCGACGTTGTATTCGGGGATGGTCGTGGAGAACGCCACGTGCGACGTCAAAATACCGGCCTTGCGTTCGACCTTGGCGGTCCCCTTGACCGGCTTGGTCACGCCGTGCAGCGTCAGGTCGCCTTCGAACGGTCCTTCCTGCTCGGCGAAGTCCTTGTCGTCGGCCGGGCCCCAGGGGAGCTTGCGGATTTTGATGATGGCGTCCGGGAATTTGCCGGATTCGAGGTATTTTTCGCGCATGTGCTTGTTGCGGAGGCCGACGCCCGTGTCGATCGTGTCGATCTTCAGGTGGGCCTCGCCGTCGAACTTGTCGCCGTCCTTAGTGAATTTGCCGGTGAGGTCTTCGCCGACACCTTCGATTTTTAGGGCGCTCGGCTTGCCTATGCAGACGAACGTCACCTTCTTGCTTTTGGCTTTGCTCAAGTCGGCCGTGACTTTGGCTTCCGCTACGGACGCAACGATCAATCCGCCGAAAAGGCAGATACCCACGAGACTCTTCATGACAACTCCTAGTCAGCTAAGGCGGACACGGTCTCATTGGCTCCGGCCTCTAGCCAAGCCTTCAACTTCGCATATTGGTCGCTGGAGAGAGAGCCGCCGAGCGGCATGTCCTTCGATTCGATGGCGCGCGACATGATCACAGCCGCCTTCGCCTTCACTGCCGCATAACTCTCCGTGTTCAAACCGCCTGACGAGCCGCCAGAGTTGGAATGGCACGTAAAGCACTTTGGCTTGAAAACGTCGTCGACGACGTCCGTGAAGGCGAGCTTGGTCCCGTCCACGGGAGTCGTGGTACCGGACGAGTCGTCGTCACCGGAGTCTTTTTCGTCATAATAGTTGCAGCCGGCTAGGCCCACCCCGAGGGTGAGCCAGGCCGCCGCGAGAACGCGGACCTTCAAGAAGACTCCTTAGGCTCCGACGGCCGGATCTTTGTCTTTCCAGCCCGAGGGCAAGGAAGCCGGGATGACGTTCGCGGTCGTGATCGCCGTGTCGCTCACGACGACCAGAAGCGCCGCGCGGAGAACGCCGAAGTGGCCGGCTTCGTCGCCGCCCAGCATGCCGCTGGTTTGGGCGAGAGCCTTGCTCGTGAAGCTCGAGATGAGCCCGAGGTAGGCTTGAGCAGCGCCGGATTCTTTGAGTGCCGCAAGGCGCAGGACTTGCTTGACGTCGGTCAGCTTGGCTGCGAGTTCCGCGGAGAGGTAGTCACCGTCAGCCTTGGTGGCGACGGCGGCTTCGACGGCGGCGTCTTTCGCCTTCATGCTGGCGATCGTGGATTCAAGGGCGGCCTTGTGCTCTTTGTGGTGAGCGAGGAACGTTCCCGCGATCGCGAGCACGGCGGCGGCGTCCGCGGTCTTCATGAACGCCAAGCCGGCAGCCTGGGTGTAGAGCGAAATCGCTTCGTGCTCGAGAGCCAAGGCAGCGTTCAGCAATTTGCCGTCCGCAACCGGGTCTTCCGAGGCAGTGTCCGCGGTCGCATCGTCGTCTTTGTCTTTGCTTCCGCAAGCCCAAAGGACGCCGCCGGTGGCGGAAACCAGAGCTAAATTCTGCATCCAAACGCGGCGCGACTGCACCGCTTCTACGACGTTCTCGCCCTTGCGGTCCACGCGCAGTGCCAATTTATCGATAAACTTCATCGTCGTCTCCAGCATCACGAAGAAAGGTTATAAGAGCCAACACGAGATTCTTGGATAAAAGCATAGCTGATCCTCGCGACTTGTCACGAAAAAATCCGCGCACAGTGATTTGGTCAATTGGTAAGTTATTGGATGTCTCGCAATTGTCCCGTGCGGAACGGGGGCTCGCAGTCATGCCTGTCGCTGGACAATCCGATACGTCGGGACGGATTGGCGCCGAAAAGTTGCGGGGGTCAAGCGTGCGTGGGCGGGACAGTTACAGGCTGAAAAATCTTTCGCTATGGCGTCGCGTCGCTTTGTCGCTTCGAGTGACGAGCAGCGCCTTGCTGTTCGTCGGCACCTGGTTCCTTGCGCTTCTCCTGGCCAAGTGGATCGAGGTGCGCGGGGCTGAGGGCAGTTTAGGAAGGACCCTCGGCGAGCTCTACGATCAGGACCCAGCCTATTTCGGAGGACTATTGCTCCTCCATATCTCGTCGCTGGTCCTGTTACTCACCTCCGTCCGCTCCGTTTTCCGACTCACCAGCATGCGTCGTCGTTTGAAAAAAGCTCTGGCCATCTCGGCCGCGGCTCTCGCGATCGCGGACATCGCCTCGTGGCTCGCGACGCCGTTTTTCGAGTTCGCGCGGGAGCCCCTCGGATTTTTTGGCATTGGATCTGCGTGTATCCTGGCGGCTTCGGCGCTGATGCCACTACGCGAGATGTGGGGCAGAACGCGCTGGCGGAACGCCCCGGTCAATCCCCTGCGGTGCGT
>JAYVBB010000821.1:0-3305 GCA_043750715.1 Pseudomonadota bacterium
GAGAGCTTTGGGTCGTCAACCGGAACAGCGAAGGCGTCGTGATCTATCACTCCGCCGGCACGGACTCGCAGACCGCGGAAGCTCGCACCGACTCGTTTCACGGACACTTCATGGCGAAAGTCAGCTCGCTCGCCTTCGGCGAGTACACCAACTTCGCGTCGTGCCAGGAGTCGGACAACGGCGGCAACAATTTCATGGGCCCGACGCTCTGGTCGTCGGACTTGGACATCTTCGCCAACGTCAACCAGAACTTCTCGCCCGACCTGGTCTGCGAGCCGTACCCGCGCCTGAAAAGCCGTCCCTTCGGCTACCTGGGCAGCCACATCGACATGCTCCACCAGAGCCCGTACTGCGTCGGCATCGCCCATGCGACGGGCAACGCCTTCTGGGCGTTCGACGGAGCCAACGGCAACCTGATGTACTACGACTTCGTCGAAGATCACGGCCCGGGCAACGACGACCACTCGGACGGTCGCCTCCGTCGGTATTCCGACGTCGTGCTGAAGCGCGTCGCCGGCGTCGCGGGCCACATCGTAGTCGATGAAGGCACGGGGCTCCTTTACATCGCCGACACCGGCACCGGGCGGGTCCTGAAAGTCGACCCGAGCACCGCGCGCGCTTCGGGCAACCTCCGCGCCTCGAATGAGCCGCTCGCCGCTTACGTCAAATTCCTCGGCGCGACGGTTGACGTCTTCGCCCAGGGCTTGATGCAGCCGTCGGGCCTCGCGATCAACGACGGCCGCCTCTTCGTTTCCGATCACGCGACGGGCGACATCATCGCTTACTCGCTCGAATCGGGAGCCGAGCTCGACCGCGTGGCGACCGGCGCCACGGGAATCATGGGTCTGGCCGTCAGCCCGACCGGGGAGCTCTGGTACGTCGATGCCGGTGCCAACACCGTCATACGAGTCGATGCCCAGTAATTTGACCACCAAAACAAAGGACAAGAACATGGCCATCGCCGCTGCCCGTCACATCCTGGTCGAATCCGAAGCCGAATGCCAAAAGCTCAAAGATCAGATCACCAAAGGCGCCGACTTCGCCGACGTCGCGAAGAAGCACTCCACCTGCCCGTCCGGCAAAGAAGGCGGAGCCCTCGGCAAGTTCAAACCCGGCCAGATGGTGCGGGAATTCGACGAAGTCGTCTTCAAGGGCGCGCTCGGCGTCGTCCACGGTCCGGTGAAGACCCAGTTCGGCTACCATCTGATCGAAATCACGATGCGCGGCTGACGCTCGCCTCTCAGGCCTTCGCTGCCGCCGACCTGAAACTGGCGTTGCCGGCCGTTCCGGTGGCGGCTGAGCGCGAATTCTGACTATAATAGCGGCAACCCATCATGCCGGAGTCCGCTTGCGTCGCTCATTGATTTTTCTTTTGGCATGCTCAGCGTTGGCGGGCTGCCGCGAACGCACCGACTCCGAGTCGGTGAGTGCTCCGAGTGCAACTCTCGCGGGCGACGCCGCGAAAACTAAGATCGAAGGCGACGCCGCGGCGGCAGTCTTCCGGGCCTTCGCGGGCAAGGCGCCGCTCAACAAAGACACTGGCGACTTCTTCCACTTCACGACGGTTTCCTGCCAGGCCGGCAAGTGCAACGCGACGTTGGCGAAAGCGGGCCACGAAATGCTCCTGGCGTCGGGAGACGTGCAAAGCCAGATGAAACTCGACGGCGCCGGAGCGAATCAGGCGAGTCAGGCCCTCGCCGGCGCCGGAGCGAATCCCGCCGACGTGAAGGACCTTTGTTGCCTGACGGACGGCATCAAGTTCGGGTGCAGCTTCGTCGCTCCGGCGACGGGGGACTCGGCGGAGGTGGCATCGTCGGCGACGTCCGGCGCGACCGCAACCGCGACGACGACTGCCGCGAGTACCGCGACCGCGACCAACACGACGACCACCACGACGACGCAGCCCAAGAAAAACAAAGCCATCACCGGCGCCTGCTACTGCGGCCTCCACACCGAGTACTGCATGATCTTCAAGTTCGGCGACGAATTCGCTCTCGGCTACAGGAAGTCCACGAGCTGCACGGTGTCCCAGTGCCAGCAGAACTTCTCGGACATCATGGTCAACGAATGCGAACGCGTCTGGCGCGTTTGGCCGGTCCAGTGAGGTTTACCCGATGAAATACGTCCTCATTGCGTTCGTGCTGTTCGCTTCCCTCCCGGCCGCCCCGGCCTTCGCCTGGGGCCGGGTGGGTCATCAGATGATCGCGCGCCTGGCAGAGCTCCGGGTGGCGCCCGCCACGCGCGCCAAAATTCAGGATCTGCTCGAGCAAGACAAAGGCGATCCGCCGCAAAAAGTCTGCGGAGGCGCCACGTTCGGCAGCAGCTTCGGTCTGAAGGAAGAAGGCTTCGAGCTGGCCGGTGGCGACCCGACCAACGTCGGCCTCGTCCGCGTAGCGCTCTACGCCGACCAGATCCGTGACCTGCCGATCGGCGATGGTACATCCCACTGGCACTTTGCCGACATCGACTACGACGCGACCCGGGAAGTCTTCGACACCGAGTCGTTCTGCAAACACAAGCTCCGCCCCAAGTACGCCTTCAACGCTGCGAAGAACTGCTACGACAAGCTGCCGTCTTCTGCCAAGTCCGTCTTCCACGACGACGACTGCTCGTTCAAACGCATCGAGCAGTTCGCGAAGACCGTCGGTAAGCCGGGAATCCCCGTAAAGGAACGCATTTTCGCGCTCAAAATGCTCGTCCATTTCGTAGGCGACGTGCACCAGCCCCTCCACAACGCGGAATGGAATTTCGACGTCGGAGGCAACGGCCGTAGAGTTTCGTTCTTCAACAGCACCCTCCAAGGCACGTTCTTCGACCTCCACAAGGTCTGGGACACGTCGCTGCTCGAGCGCATGGTGCAGCTGACTTTGGCCCAGGAAAAAAAGCAGTCGGAGCAGGAAGCGTTGAATCACTTTCTAGGCGCGTCCGACATTGATCATTTCGCGAAGTTTCTGACCAAGCGCATCGACCAGGCCGCCGACGCCGGTTGGTTCGACGGCGCCTCGGCGCCGAAGGACTGGGCGTGGGAAGCGCACGAGCTAGCCGTGCGGTTCTCCTACAACGGAGCGAAAAAGAATTTCCAATCGGCGTTCGACGGCTCCGGCACGGGCGTCCTCAAGGTCGACGAGACGTACCTCGCGGCCGCGCGACCCGCTTTGATGAACCAACTCATGCGTGCCGGCTACCGGCTCGGGACGTTGCTCGATCAGGCGTTCGCTAACTGACGGATTTGGTAAGTTTTTAGTATCAAAGCTATACCACCGCGCGAAAAAACGATCCCGGCCCGAACGCCCAGATGCAAACTG
>JAYVBB010000822.1:0-4845 GCA_043750715.1 Pseudomonadota bacterium
GGTCAAGCTCTAAGCGGCGGTTTTTGCCGAACGGCCTAACAATCTCGTCTCAATCAGTTACCCGGCGCTCCGACACTTAGAAGTGAAGGAGCCCAAACATGCTCAAGAACCTGATTCCTTTTTCCATTCTCCTAGTCCCGACGCTACTCTCCGGTTGCCGCTCGACGTCTTCCAGCGAAGTCAACGAAGCCACCGAAGCGTCGCCCGAGTCGCAGACTTTTGAAGTCTCCTCCGGCCGTTACGTAGGAACGCTCGCCCCGGAAGCTACGACGGTCAAGATTGCGACCGTGATGGACCTGGTCCAGACGCACGACGACGCCAAGACCACGACGTACCGCGCCGTGGTGCGCGTGCTGACGGGCGGCTACGGCAGTCACGAATACGCGGGCGCCTATTTTCACGACGTGACGTTCGACAAGGCAACCAAGCAGCTGGCCTTCGGCGGCGGTCCGGACGGCATAACCCTGACCGACGTGAAAATCACCGCGGATACCATGCGCGGGCGTTTCTCGTCCGCGAAAGATCTTATGAACGCCGTGTTGGAGGTCAAACCGTCCAATGACGGCACGCCCAAAGCGACGGCCGACCTGGCGCCCCACGTGACGGGCAACTACGTCGGCTCCTGCCCCGGCTCGGTCGTCAGCCTGCAGGTCGAAGCCAGCAAATGGCGCGGCATGCGCCTCACAGACAACGGCCTCTTCGGCGGCTACCGGTTTGCCGGACGCAGCGGCATGGTCGACGACGTCGAATGCGGCGTCAAACAGACCTGCGTCAAAGAAAGCTTCGCCGCGGGAGCGTACAACCCGCTCAACGGCGCGCTGACTTTCAAGACGACGACCGGCGAGAAAAGCTGCAAAGTCACGGGTGACTCGGTCGCCTGCGACGGCTGCACGATGGTCAAGGATCCGATCTCGCCGCACGCCGTCCTCGACGTCCAGCGCGACTTCAAAACTCACGATCGCGGCGACCACTTGAAAGCCGAGCCGAAGGGCGTGAAACACCTCACCGGCCAGTACTACGGTTACCTCCACCACCGCCGCAGCGACACCTACCAGCTCGTCGCCTTGAACGTGAAGGCCGAGGAGCAGACGGATGCCGCAGGCAAAGCCACCGGTAAACAACACGTCGGCGGCGTCGCGACGCTCTACTTCGGCGAAGGCGACTCGAGTGAGTTCATCGCCTACCGCTTCAAAGAAGAAATGTGGCCGGTGCCCGGCGGACGCTTCGTGTTCGACGGCGACGGCGAAGCGATGCTGATCGTCGACCGCTGGACGCAGAAGACCGTTTACGGGACGTGGTACTCGAAGACGTACGGCAACGTCGGCACCGTCGAGTTGCAGCGCGACCTCGTGCCCGGCCTGTCGAGCAGCGCGGAGACGATGGAAAGACTTTCCGGATTGTATAAGGGCGACGATTGGGACTTCGAGCTGAGCGTCTCGGCGAACATCTCGGAAGACCCGTCCGACTTCTTCCCGCTCAAAGTCTATGGTTGGGCGAGAGAGAAGCTCGACCACTCGCGCCGGCGCACGATCGAGGAAGGCGCTTACGACTTCTATACGGGCGCCTTTGCATTCCGCCTCGACGACAGCCGCATCATTGCGGGACGCGTCACTCCCGCCGGCATGCAGCTCTACTGGCCGCCGAAACCGCGGCTGGGGACGCCTCTTGTTACCGGGGTCACCCAACTCTTCAGAAGGGTTGGCGAAAATCAGACGGCGCTGCTTCCGAAACCCGTCAAACCCTAGCCATCTTTAGTCATAAGTGCTAGAAACCTGGGCATGAACCCAGAGCAGCACTGCTATTTGAATACGCCCGTCGGTTGGCTTCGCATTTCCGCGGACGAGGTCGGCATCGCCGCGATCGCGTTCATCGCGGATCCGCCGAAGGTCCTCGAGACCGTCACGTATGCGCACCTCAAGGAAGCCTACCGGCAGCTCGCCGAGTACTTCCGAGGTGAACGCATCAGCTTCAGTCTGCCGTTGAATCCGCGCGGCACCGACTTCCAGAAGATCGTCTGGAAGGGACTCACCGAGATCCCGTTCGGCACTACGATGTCTTACAAGGAGCTCGCGACGAAAGTCGGCAAGCCGGGCGGTGCTCGCGCCGTCGGCATGGCGAACAACCGCAACCCTTTGCCGATCGTCATCCCCTGCCACCGCGTCATCGGCGCCAACGGGGACCTCGTCGGCTACGCACCGGGCCTCGACGTCAAAAAGAAGCTCCTGACCATCGAAGGCGCCGCCTTCGCGTCGTGATCAGAGGCCCCGGGGCATGCCTTCCGAGCGGGTGTCGGAAACTCCGACGAGACCTTCGGGAGTGACCTCGATCGCCTGGACGTCGCCGATGGCTCCGCCCTCGACGACTTTGTGGCCCATTTTTTCGAGGTCGTCGCGGACTCCGGCCGCCAGGCCGTCTTTTTCGATTTTCAGCTCGTCGGGCAACCACTGGTGATGGATCCGGCTGGCGTGCACCGCGTCGGGTAACGTCATTTTGTGATCGATGACGTTGATGATCGTCTGCAGGGTCGCGGAGATGATGCGGGGGCCGCCCGGCGAGCCGACGACAAGGCGCAGCTTGCCTCCCTCGCCGAAGACCAGCGTCGGCGACATCGAGGACAGCATCGTCTTCCTTGCGGCGATAGCGTTGGCGTCGTTGCCGACCAGCCCGAAGGCGTTCGGCACGCCGGGCTTCTTCGCGAAGTCGTCCATTTCGTCGTTCAGCACGATTCCCGTGCCGTCGGCAACCACGCCCGAGCCGAAGCTCCAGTTCACCGTCTGCGTCGTCGAAACGGCGTTTCCGGCTCCGTCGACGACCGAGATGTGGCTGGTCGAGGCCGATTCATAAGCCATCGGTTGTCCGGCTTTCACCGTCGTCGAGGGCGTCGCCTTCGAGGTGTCGATGCTCTTGCGAAGGTCTTTCGCGTAGGCAGGGGACACCAGGCCCTTCAGCGGCACTTTGACGAACTCGGGATCGCCCAGGTATTCGGCGCGGTCCGCGAAGGCCCGGCGCATCGATTCCGCGAGCAAATGCACGCTGGCGGTGCTGCCGTAACGCAGCCCACCGTAGTCGTCGCCCGCCAGCATGTTCAGGATTTCGATCACGTGAACCCCGCCCGAGGAAGGCGGCGGCATGGATACGATCTGGTAACCACGATAAGTACCGACGACCGGCTCCTGGTGCTTCACCGTGTACTGGTCGAGGTCCTTTTGGGTGACGAGTCCCTTACCCCGTTGCATCTCGGCGACGAGGCGTTTGGCGACTTCACCCTTGTAGAATCCGGCGGCGCCCTTCGCGGCGATGCGCTTCAGCGTCCAGGCGAGATCGCGCTGGATCAGCACGTCGCCGAGCTTCAGCGGTTTGCCTTGTCGGAAAAAAATCTTCTTGGTGCCCGGGAAGACCTTGAGGACGTCCTGGCGCTCCTCGAGCGCTTCTGCGAGGCCTTTGTAGACGGGAAAACCACTTTCCGCGATCAGGATCGCGGGAGCCATCACTTTGCCGAGCGGGAGCTTGCCATATTTGGCGTGCACTTCGAGCAGGCCTTTGACTAGGCCGGGAACGCCGACGGCAAGGTGGCCGTTGACCGACGAGTTGGGAACTTCGACGCCTTCGTAGCGGAAGCTGGTCGGTTCGCCTTTGGCGTCGAGGTACATGTCGCGCGTTGCCTTGAGGGGAGCCCGCTCGCGGAAATCGAACACATCCGTGTGCTTCTTCGCGGCTTCGTAGGCGACGAGAAAGCCGCCGCCGCCGAGGCCCGTCGACTGCGGGCGGACGACGGAGATCGCGAACGAGGCAGCGACTGCCGCATCCATCGCGTTGCCGCCTTCCTGCAAAATCTTGAGCCCGGCTTCCGACGCCAAGGGATGCGCGGCGGCAACCATCGCCTTCCGGCTCTTCGCGACGTAGGAATCCCGGCTGCGCGTCGGATCGGATGGCGCCACGAGCCGCGGCGCCGCAGCCGTCGCGAGTTCTCCCGCGACGGGACCGGAGCTCCCGTCGCCGACACAGGCGACGGGACCGAGGAGGACGAATGCAGCGAGCGCTATGCGTCGGGCTTGGATCATCATTGAACGGTGAAGTTACCGCCGACGTGCGCCGGGTGCAGCTGGCAGCTGAACTTCACGGTGCCCGGGTCTTTCGGCGCGGTGAACGAGACGGTTTTCGTTTCGTTGCCGTTGACGACGACGTCCTTGGCCATGCCCGGAGCGGTGAACCCATGCGGATCCGGAAGCGTGTTGACCAGCGTCAGCTCGACTTTTTCTCCGGCTTTCAATTTGACGTCGGCGGGGAGCCACGTTTTTTTGCCGTCGACGATTTTGTTGGTCAGCGTGATCTTGTCGACCTGCTCGGCGGCGGGCGCGCCCGGTTTGGCGGCAGGGGCCGTCTCGGCCTTGGCGGTGACGGCGAACGAAAGCGCGGCGGCGGAAAGGAACGCGAGAACGTTTCTCATGGCAAGGACCCCCAATACGGTTCGAGATTTCAGCGGCGAGCATAGCAGACCTCGCCGCACCGCCAAATAAAAAACCCCAGGCCTTGCAGCGTGGGGTTTTTCATCGAAATCCTCGTGGGTCTTTCCGTTTCGACCAGTTGGGCCTTGCGACGTTCGAGCGCAGCTTCCAGAGTAGCTTTCGTCGTCCGAGCGCAGCGTCCTTAGGCCTAGTCCTTCCTCCCTAAAGGAATAATCCGCAATGTCACTGGACCGGCCCGCAGCCGGTCGTGGTGCAGACGCCTTTTTCGGTCGGCGAGCCGCTCCAAATGTCGCCGATCGGCGACGCCGTCACGTTTTCGAAAACATCTTCGCCTTCCCATAGACCGGTGTAGTCGGCCGGGACGATGGCGGAGCAGTCG
>JAYVBB010000823.1:0-3343 GCA_043750715.1 Pseudomonadota bacterium
CGCGCGCCAGGCGCCGGAAGCTGAACTCGAGGCCGAGGGTGAACATCAGGAAGATCACGCCGAGCTCGGCCCAGACGCGGACACTGTCGTTGGCGGCGACCGAGAAGACGGCTGGCGTGTGCGGCCCGACCACGATGCCGGCGACGATGTAACCCAGGACGACCGGCTGCTTGATGCGCCGGAACACGAAGGTCACGAACGCCGCAACACCCAGAATGATGGCGAGATCGATGATCAAGTGGGGGATATGCATGGCTTATCTTAAATACTACACCGGACAATGCTTGTCGCGGCGAGCATCGAGATCGGCGGTGAGTTTTTTGCGGTCGAAACGTTCCGGGCCTTGAAAGGTCGCGAGATAAGCCGCGACGTCGAGAGCCTCGAAGTTCATTTTGATCGTCTTGAACGGGCGGGGGAAGCTTTGTCCGGGAGTTTGCACGTGGTGCAACCCGCCGCTGTAACCCAGCATCATCGTTCCATGGCCGATCATTTTCAGAGCCTCGGCGACGCCGCCTTGGACGGTCATCGGGCGGCCGTGCTTGTCGAGCCCGCCCGGCCGCTTCATCCGTCCCTCAGGCATGAAGATCAGGCAGGAGTCCTCGGCGAGTTTCGAGAGGAAGACGTCCCAGCTGTCGTCCCGCTTGCGAGTCAGCGAGACGACGTCGGGGGCGAGGAAGCGCAGCACTCTGCCGGCGACCGGCCGGTTCAGCGTCACGTCGGCGACGGGGAAAATGCCCCGGCTGGCGATCCGCCAGAGAAAGGACACGGGGACTGCGGAGGCGAAGAGCGCTTCGAACAGGCTGGTGTGGTTTAGCAGGAGGCCGACGCGCACGTCGCGCCAACCCGGGTCGGTCGGGCGGGTGCCGACCCAGTCGGTCTCGAAGCGGTAGAAGATCCGGCCGAGGACCTTGACGGAAAGCAGGATGAGGAAACGAAGAAGGCTCATGCCTCGACTTCCCCGCCGAGCCTCAGGACTGCCGGCAACTTCTCCGGGACGAGCAGCATGTACACGTCGCCCGTGTCCTCTTCCCGGAAGATCTCGACGAAGCCGAGGCGAACCCGCAGGTGATACATCGGCGAGTGCGGGTTGGTCTTGTTGAGGACCGCTTCGATCGTCGCGTCTTTTACGCAGACGGAGGTGAGGGTCTTCAAAAAGAGGCGCTGCGACAGCTTCCGACCGCGATAGTCCGGCAAGACACCGGCCTCCGAGCTCATGACGTACCGCCTCGGCAACCTGCCGCCGCAGCACTTGGAAACGGCATCCTGAAGCCGCGGCTCGATATCGCAAGGGTCCTCGACGCGGCACCAATAGAAGGCGACGACTGCACCTTGTGGATTGGTCGCGACCATCATGGCAGCGCCGCGTTCCGTCGGAGCGGCTTCGACGATCTGGAGAGCTTTCTCTTCCGAGTACTCTTCGTTCCAAGGCTCGCCGGCGAACACTTCTTGAAAGGCTTCGGCGATGCGCTTTCCATACGGCGCCAACATCGCGGGCGTATCAATGGCGATCAAAGACAGCGTTTCGACAATGGCCTCATGGCCCGACGGAAGTGATGTTACGGCGCGAGCGGGGCTCGCGCGGAGGCATTGGCATTGGTTGATGGAGGACGCCGTCGCTAGCGAATCTAGCTTACAGACCTCCAATGCTAACAACCAATGCCAATGCTCGCTCGCGCTAGCGAGCGTGGCGGACTCGGCAGGAATCGAACCTGCACCGCTGCCTTCGGAGGGCAGAATGATATCCATTTCACCACGAGTCCATGGCTGACAGCCCTTGCAAATATCAAATGGAGCAGGGGCTGTCCAGCCAGGATCCGGGTTTCGCCAAAGATCTCAGCGATAAAGCTCGAGTTCAGCTTTCGTGTACGGCCGCGGGTGATGGCTCTGCCCGAAGTACTGAGGGCCTTCCGGCACCACTTTGCCGTTGATTGAGCGGCCGAAGACGTAGCGATCGAACGTCGCCTGGAGGCTCATGCCGGTCTCGGTTTCCATGAACGACTGGAAGTAGGCGTTGCTGATCGTCGTGCGCTTGGCCTGGGCGTACAGCTCTTTCAGAACGGTCTTCATGCCGCCCTGGTCGCGGAACAGATAGTCGAGCTCACTGATCAGACGGGAGCCGAGAGTGTACGCATCCATGCTGGTGTGGCGGCGGTAGACCGAGAAGCCGCCCAGGTTGACGGGGGAACGGTTCGGCGCGGCGCTGGCGCGCGGGTAGCCGTCGTCCCGCCAGCTGGCGACCGCTTCGTCGATCCAGCCGGAGTTGCCGTCCTGCGGCATCACGCCGCGGGCGAACCAGGAGTGGGTGAGCTCGTGGCCCATCGCGCTGAGCGACGTCATCGTCGCACCGCAGTGTTCCATGCCGCCCGAGCCGGCGAGGTAAATCACGAAGCGGGCGTGAGCCGTCGGGCCGTAGGTGCCTTCGAGCTCGGTCAGGATGCGCTGCGAGCCGGAGACGCCGCTCGTGACCGTGCCGCTGCTCGACGAGTAGACGGTGACGGGAATGTCGCCGTTCATGCCGTGGTAGGTGTATGTCTGCGACGAGAAGCGGCCTTTGTCGGCCAGGTGGAAGTAGAGCGACGACGAAGTGAAGTAGCTCGGAAAGTCGACGTGCCAGCGGTTGCGGGCGACCGACGTCGAGGCGCCGTTGGTGAAGATTTCGTGCTCGGCGGTGGCGCCGACCACTTCCACGTCGAAAGTGAAGTGCGTCTGGTCGAACTCGAAGTTCGCCGGACCGAATTGTTCGAAGTAGCCGCGGCCGCCGGCGCCGAGGTCGTCCATGAAGAAGCCGACGCGGACCGTGCCGTTACTGAACGTTACGTCGGAAGCGGAGAGGGCATACTCGAGCACGAGCTCGTTGGTCGAGTTGGCGGCGACCGGCGTTTTCAGAGCGCGGAGCTTGGTGACGCGGGCCGGGTCGTCGAGCAGCAGCACGTCGGCGAGAGCCAGCTCGTTGCCGTTCAACGTGGCGGCGGTGACATCCGGCACGAGGTCGAACATCGGCATGCCGCCTTGCGCCGCATGAAAGATGACCGTCGCCTTACCCTTCGCGACGCTTTGCGTGACGTCGTAAGTGTAGTCGACGTGCACCGACTCGATGTCGACCGGCACGACCATCTGGTCGCGGTAGCCGAAGGCCGGCGGAGCCTTGTCGAGGTCGCCCGCGGCGAACGCCGCTCCCGCGAAGCCTATTCCCAATACGCACGCCAGAACGCTGTGACGCGAAAGCATGACTCCCCCCGAGTATGACTGGAATATTGCGATTTGACTTATTGTAGCAGGGGGAACCCGCCAAAAATAAAAGCGGCCCCTGAAGGGGCCGCTAGGGCGACAAGAGAGCTGATGA
>JAYVBB010000824.1:0-2548 GCA_043750715.1 Pseudomonadota bacterium
CTAGAATTCGCATGCTTACACATCGGGTTCCAAGACGCCGGACTGTACCCAGCCGGCTTACCGTGCACGACACGACTGCCGAATTTCAGCGCTTTCGGCCTTTGGCCAAAAGGTCGAACTCGAAGCGCGCGAAGACCATCAGACTGGCGCCGACCGTCTCGACCTCGCGGGCGACGTCCTCGACCTCACCCGTCGTGGTGTTTTGCGCCTCGTCGGTGAGCGTGATCGCGCCGCCTTCCACCGAAAACAGGCCGCCGAGCAGCATCTGCTCCGTGAGAAAAGGCTGCGCGTAGGAAAGATGCAGCCCACCCTTGTTCGTAATGTTTTCCTGGTACACGAGATTGTTCGCCCGCCCGCCCGCATACGTCATTGCGGCGTCGACTTTGCTGCCGTCGTCCAGGCGCCATTCGAGAGTCAGACGGTAGCGAAGAAGCTCCGCGATGGTGGGCTTCGAGCGCAGGGTCTCTCCCCGCTTCAGCTCGCGCTCGTAGAAGACGTAGCCGAGTCCCATGCCCCAGCCGAACAGCGGCGACTGGATGTCGCGGAACGCGACGTCGAGGGTCGCCGGGGACTTGATCGTGCTCGAGACCTTGATGGACTTGCCCGCGAGGTCGTTCGTCGAGTCGACGGCGGTGAAACCGGATTTGTCCTTGAACGACACGCCGTACTCGAAATCTGGGGCGTAGTGCGTGAGGCCCAGCACGAGCTCGCCGAACTCGTAGTTGAACGACGCGGCGTCGTCGCTGACGATGTCGAGGAGCGTGTAGTCATAGCGGAGGCCGAGCACCCAATGCGCCTCGATTTCGATCCAGGCGCCGGGACGCAGCTGATTCAGGACGACGTCCGTCTTGCCCTTGGCTCCGTTGGAATCGAAGTCGGAGGACCCGTCGAACCGGCGGTATCCGAAGCCCATGCCGAAAAACTGCGGGCTGATCAGCGTATAGGCTTCGGCGGCCATGTCGGCGCCCGTGAGCACCGCCTTCGAGCGCGAGTCGCCGGACCTTTCCAGGAACTTCTCGTAGACGGTGCCGAGGCCACCCTCGACCGCCGAGCGCGCGTACTGATGATACTGCGAGTAGTCGGTCAGGATCGGGGAAAGCAGAACATTGAAGAAAAGCGAGAGAAACCGCGCGGACTGCCTCTTCACGAAGCGCGGATCGGCTTCTTCCATGACGAGGACGACAGTCTTCTTGACCGGGTTGACCTTGGTCAACGTACCCGCGACGACGAACGCCGGGCGAGCCGCTACCTCGATCAGCACCTTTTGGTCGTCCTCGACTGCCGCCAGCTCGATCTGCGTCAGCTTCAGGATGACCCGGGTTTGATCCTTGTTGACCGCTTCGACGCTGGCGCCGAGGGCAGGCGCGGCGACGACCCACACGAGCAGCAAGGATCCGGGGAAACGGAGCGGGTAGTTCATACCCGCTCATTGTATTAGGTCTGCTGCGGCAGATCCACGACGACTTTGACCGTCGACTCGACCGGCAGCACTGCTTCGTCGACGGTGACGGTCGCGCCGTTCACGGTAAACGCGGTCACTTCCACGCCGTCGACGAAGACGTGCCAGGTCGAGCCGGCCGGAATCGCTTCGGGCATCGTGAAGTCATGGAAGCGTTCGACGATCGCCTTGTAGGTCACGTCGACCTGCTCGACTTCGACGCCGCCGCAGTCGATCGACACGGTCTGGCCGTCCAGGGCGCCCGCGCACGCGGCCGGGTTGGGGCCGGAGGCCTGCACGGTGATCGTTCCCGATGCCTCGCGCGCCAGGGTCAGAGTCAGGTCCGCGGGGTCGTAACCCAGCTGGTAGAAGAGGTCGATCTCGCGGCCCTGGTCGATGTCGGACTCCGCGAACGTCGCCTGGCCGCCCGCGAAGGTCACGGGGACTTCTTCGGCGGTCACGGCGTCGGTAGCCTTCACTTCGAGCACCTGCGCGCTTTCCTCTAGGGCGGCAGCGTAGCTCGTCACCACTCCCCCGGTCGTCGTGTAGGTCACGGCGACCTCGGAGCCGTCGGCCGGCGGGTCCGGGAACTCGATGGTTCCGGTCGCGGCGTCGAAGGTGTAGCCCGTCGCCGCGACTTCCGCGCCGGCGACCGTGACTTTATCCGGGGCGCCGAGCATGTCGGAGATACCCGTTGCGAGCGCCTTCGGCAGCTCCTGGCCTTCGCGGTAGGCGGCCGACAGCGCCGCGTCGTCTGCGGGTTCGTCGACGAACACCAGCTCTTTGGTCGCGTCGTCGTAGGAATAGGCGGCCGGATCGACCGTCGTGGCGCCGCTCTTCACGCTGAGCGTCGCGGGGTCCGCGTCGTTGGACAGGGTGAAGCGCGAGAATTTCGGCGTCGCGCCGTAAACGTAGCTGGCGGAAAGCATCAGGGCGTTCGGATCGACACTCGTGAACGAGATCTTTTTGCCGGTAACGGTGAACCCCGTCGTGACGTCGACGCCGTCGATCGCCAGGTGGAGCGTCGCCATGTCAGGAACGTGGGCGAGGTTGAACTCGCGTTTCACGATCCGGTTGACGTCGTCGGAGATGGCTTGGAGCGTCGTGTCG
>JAYVBB010000825.1:0-1788 GCA_043750715.1 Pseudomonadota bacterium
CCCGGAGTTCGCGAAACTTTACACGACGACCGACCTCGAGGACGTCCTCGAGGTCGGTCGTCGTGTAAAGTTTCGCGAACTCCGGGCCGGTATCTTCCCGTCCGGCGCGACCGTTGAGGTCGCCTGCGATGACGATCGGGACGGCGGCGCCGACTTCGGCCTGGATGCGGCTGCGAACCTTCAGCAGCGTTTCGACTTCCGCCGCGCGGCGGACTACGCCGCCCTTGTCGAGGCCATTGGGGTCGAAGGGCGACTTCAAGTGGGCGAGCAGCAGCACCAGGACCGGCTTTTTGCTTTTGCCCTTGAAGAGACGCAGCTCCGGAAAGTCCCGGGACGGACGACGCTTGTCCGGAGGGTCGAGACCGAGCGTCGTCGCGATCAGCGCCGTGACGTCGTTGCCGACGGGGTCGGTCTCGTGGGGATAGAGGAAGTGCACGGGCTCGTTCGCGTGGCTGAGCAGCTGGCGGCGGAGCTTCAGATCACGGCGGACGAGGTAGGCCGTTTCGATGCCCCGGTCGGAGACCGGAGGCGTCGCCAGGGTTTCGTAGCGGTCCTCCAGGAAGAGCCGCGAGAAGTTGGCCGCCGCCTCCGGTCCGCCGACTTCGCACAGCATCGCGACGTCCGGATTTTCCTGCTCGAAGATCCGGGCGATGCCCTTGAGCTTCGCCAGCGGCTTCAGTTCGGTGTCGCGGGGAGCCAGCAGCTGCCATTCGTCTTCGTTGAGCTTCGCCAGGTCGGCGGGGGCAACGGGATACTCCAGCTTCAAGAAGAAGTCCTGGACGTTGAATAGCATCAGCTTGAGGCGCATTGGGCCATTGTATCAAAGCAGGTCTTTGATCGCCTGCTTGAGCTGCTCGCGCTCTTCGAGCTTGGCCGAGTCGAAGCGGGCCCGGACCGTACCGTCCCGGTCGACGAGCGCGAATTTCATGGAGTGCATCGTCGACTCGGCAGTGACGTCGAGGCTCAGACCTCCGGACGACAGCGCAACGACGGCAGCCTTCTTCCCCCTCAGGAAGATCCACCGGTCGGGATCGGCGCCGTTGCGTTTGGCGAAATCTTGAAGGACGGCTTGCGAATCAACCTCGGGGTCGGTCGACACCGAAACGATGCGAAAGTCTTGCCTCTCCTTGAACGTGCGTTGCAGGTCCGCCAGATGACGGGCCATGAGTGGGCAGACTTCGGGGCAGGAGGCGAAAAAGAAGTTGGCCACCCAGACCTTGCCCTTTAGGTCGGCGAGGGAGACGGTCTTCCCCTTCATGTCCTGCAGGGAAAATGCGGGCACCTTCGTGGCGTTGGCGACCGCGGCGGCGGCTTGCCGGGCGTTGAGCTGGACCGGAACGGTGACGGTCACCTGCTCGTCCTGCCTGCCACGGCGCAATGTGAGGGAGATGACCCAGTCCCCCGCGGCCGCGAACTCGAGGTTGGTGAAATACGTGCCATCGCTGAGCTTCCGAATGCCAGGCGGACTGACGGCCGCCAGGCCGTCCGCTCGCTTGAGATCAATGCTAATGATTTCCGCCTGAGGGCCAGGCTCGATCTTCGCGGCCACGGCGTCACCGGTGAAGAGTCCTTTTGCATCAGGCTCTTTGCCCGCATTGCAGGCAGCCGATGCCAGGCGAATCTTGACGTCGACCTTGCGGTCTTTCGTCCAGGCCGAACCCAGATCGCAGCCCGCGGCCGAGGCAAAGCCCGCATGGAACAAGGCGAAGAATAGGAAAATGCAGCGTCTCATAGTCAGGTTTCCTTATACATCAGATGGTTTGCCACGTCCTTTTCAGGCTGCTATTC
>JAYVBB010000826.1:0-12805 GCA_043750715.1 Pseudomonadota bacterium
AAATTCTGAAGGAAGTGTTCAGCTACGACAAACCGGATGCGGAGCTTCTGAAACGCATCGTCATCGTCCAGCCGACCCTGCTCCTGCCTTCGAGCAAAATGGTCAAACTCGTCTTCGGGCCGGGCGTCGCGACGCCCCAGGGCATCGCCCGCACGAAAGCGCAGGTGCGCGAATACAAAATCAGCGACCCCTTCGTCGTCAAAATGGACTGCGAGCGGGAGAACGCCAAAGCCGGTTGCGTGCCGATCTCCTCCATCCGGGTCAACTTCGGGCTCTTCGTGCCACGCGGCATGGCCCAGGGCATTCGCCTCGGCGTTGCCGGCGGCGCCAGCTGGAAGCCAACCGTCGAGGAGCAGGAAGACTTCGTTTACGGCGTCGAGTTCAAAGGGCCCTTTCCCGAAAAGTCGACGCTCGAGTTGACGCTGCCGGAAGGGTTCAAGAACGACGCCGGCCGGGCGCCGGTCAATGCGAAGTCCTTTCCCTTGAAATTCAAGACGGCGGGGGCGCCGCCGCTCGCCAAGTTCGCGGCGCGCTTCGGGATCCTCGAAGCGGCGCATCCGATGCTGCCGATCACCGTCCGGAACGTCGAAGCCGAGATCAAAACCCGGAGCTACGTCCCGACACCGCGCGCGGAGGACAAGAACTTCTTCCTGCGCTGGTACGACCGCCTCAAAGGGCAGATTTTCCGCATTCCGAACGGCAAGACGCCGGACGTGCTCGCGTGGCTAGACAAGGTGATGCGCATCGATCGGGAATACTCGGTGTTCGAAGCCGGTCAGAAGCAGGATGGCTTCGATCCGAAGCTGATTCTCAAAGACAAAGCTCCGCGGCTCGCCGACCTCAAGCTCTCGCGCAAGGACGGGAAACCGTTCGAAGTGATCGGCCTGGATCTCGAGTCACCCGGCTTCTACGTCGTCGAAACGGAAAGCAAGCTCCTGGGGACGGCGCTACTGGATAAAGCGGCGCCCATGTTCGTGTCGACGGCGGCGTTGGTGACCAACCTCGCGGTGCACTTCAAGCTGGCGCGGGACTCCTCGCTCGTTTGGGTGACGTCTCTCGACAAAGGGGCGCCCGTTGCAGGCGCCCTCGTCTCGGTCTGGGACTGCGAGAAGAAGATGTACTTCAAAGGGAAGGCCAACTCCGACGGCTACGTCATCATCGACGCGGAATTGCCGAAACCCGACAAGCTCCCGACCTGCTTCAAGGGCAACGACAGCTATCCGAGTCCCTTCGGGCGCGGCTACTTCGTCGTCGCGGAAAAGGGCGACGACTTCAGCTTCACGCATTCGAGTTGGGACGGCGGCATCGAGAGCTGGCGCTTCAACCTGCCTTACGTCCGGGACCGGGAAGACGTCGTTCTGCACTCCGTGCTCGATCGCTCGCTGCTGAGAGCCGGCGACAGGATCAACATCAAGTCGGTGTTGAGAAAGCGCACCTCGACCGGTTTCTCGATGCTGCCGAAGGAGCTCTTGCCGAAAAAACTGGTGCTCATCCATGGCGGGTCGGAGCAGAAATACGAGCTGCCTTTGGCATTCGATTCCGCCGGAGTGGCGGTCAACGATTGGCAGCTTCCGGCCGACGCCAAGCTCGGGAGTTACGCGATCGCGGCTTATCTTCCGTCCGGCGAGACGGACAAGAAGGACGACGACGAGTCGTGGAACAACCTGCTGTCGGCCGGCGAGTTCCGGGTCGAGGATTTCCGGATTCCCCTGGCCAAAGGCCTCCTCTCTTCTGGCGCGGCGGTGCTGGTAAGGCCGTCCTCGGTCAAATTCGACTTCGGCGTCCAGTATCTGAGTGGCGGTTCGGCCGGTAACCAAAACGTCACGTTCCGGGCGCGGCTCGCCCGGCGGGCTGCCGCGCAGTTTCCGGACTTCGAAGGCTACAGCTTCGGCGAAGAGCCCGTCAAAATCGGCGACTCGGAGCGCCGGGACCTCGAGCCTAAGCCCATAGAGCTGCATCGAGGCAACGTCACCCTCGGCCCGACCGGCACCGCGTCGATCACCGTCCAAAACATTCCGGAACGGCCGGTGCCGTTCGTGCTGGAAAGCGAGCTCGAGTACAAAGACCCGTCGGGCGAGATCCAGACGGTGTCCAAGGCGCAGACGCTTTGGCCGACCGACGTCCTGGTCGGCATCAAGACCGAAGGCTGGTCGGCCGGCAAGGGTCCGCTCAAATTCAAAGTCGCCGTGGTCGACAAAAACGGCAAAGGCGTCGCGGGGCGGGAAGTCAAAATCCGCCTCTTCAAGCACAAGAATTTCAGCCATAGAAAGCGGCTCGTCGGCGGCTTTTACACGTACGACAGCATCTCCCGCACCACGGTCTTGAAAGACGGGTTCTGCTCCGGCAAGACGTCGGCGAAGGGCGAGTGGGAATGTACGGGCAAGAGTCCGGCGACGGGCTACGTGATCGCCGAAGCCTACCTCGTCACGGACGGCAAGACCGCGACCGCTTCGACCGAGACTTACGTGCCCGGTAAAGACGGCTCCGACTTTCCGCAGGAGGAAGGCGACCGGATCGACCTCGTTCCCGAGAAAAAAGTTTACGAGCCCGGAGAGAAAGCCACTATCCAAGTGCGCATGCCCTTCCAAAAGGCCTACGGCCTGGTGGTCGTCGAGCGCGAAGGCATCCAGTCGGTCAAACTTCACAAGCTCGACGGCAAGACGCCTTCCGTCGAGGTCGACGTGAAGGACGAATACGCGCCCAACACGTTCGTCTCGGTGATGGCGGTGCGCGGCCGCGTCGAGAAACCGGAGGCGGACTTCCTCGTGGACTTGGCAAAGCCGGCGTTCAAGCTCGGCATCGTCTCGCTCAAGGTAGGCCGCAAGGCTTATACCCTCGACGTCGCGGTGGAAACCGACAAGAAGACCTATCAGGCACGGGACGAGGTGGAAGGCACCGTCGCGGTCAAGCCGGCTTCGGGCAAGCTCGAAGGAGTTACGGAGGCGGCGATCGCGGTGATCGACGAGGGCCTCCTGCAGCTCAAACCCAACGAGAGCTGGAATCTGCTCGACGCGATGACCGGCGAGCGCGGTGACACGGCGCAGACCTTCACCTCCGCCATGCAGGTGATCGGCAAGCGGCACTTCGGCCTGAAAGCGGTACCGCCGGGCGGTGGCGGGGGCGTCGAGGCGACGCGCTCGATGTTCGACGCCATGGTGTTCTGGCAGCCGCGGTTGCCGCTCGACGGTTCCGGCAAGGCCAAGTTCAAATTCAAGCTCAACGACTCGCTCACCTCGTTCAAAGTCGTCGCCATCGCTCAGGCGGGGGCCCAGAAGTTCGGGACCGGCTCGACGAGCATCGCGGCGACGAAGAACGTCATGCTGCTGCCGGGCGTGCCGCCGACGGCGCGCGGAGGCGACAAGCTCAAGGCGTCCTTCACCCTGCGCAACACGACGAAGAAGCCGCGGGACCTCGTCGTCAAGCTCGATGTCAAAGGTCTGAAAGGGGAGCTGAAGGCGCAGACACTCAAGCTGAAGGGAGATTCGGCGGAGGAAGTGTCGTGGCAGATCGCCGTGCCGCTCGCCCAGGGCGAGCTCGAGTACACCGCCGCGGTCGAGGAGGGGGGCAAGCTCGCCGATCGGCTGATCGTGAAACAGAAGATCAAGCCGGCCGTGCCGCTCCGGACCAATCAGGCGACGCTCGAGCAGCTGGCTCCTGGAACGTCGCTCGACCTGAAGATGCCCGAGGGTGCCGAGAAGGGCCGGAGCCGGATCGTCGTCTCGCTCAGCCCTACGTTGGCGGGAAAGTTCGGAGGGCTGCGTCAGTACATGACTGACTACCCCTATTCCTGCTTCGAGCAGCGGCTGTCGAAGGCCGTCGCACTGCAGGACGACAAGGCGTTTTCGGAATTGCTCTCGGCGTTGCCGGCCTACCTCGACTCCGACGGCTTCCTCAAGTACTACCCCACGTCGCTCGCGGGTTCGCCGGTCCTCACGGCGTACTTCATGCAGATCGCCCACGAGCTCGGGAAAGAGATCGACGACTCCTCGAAAACCTCCCTGTTAAACGCGCTCAAAATGTTTCTCGACGGCAGGCTTCAACGCAACGAAATGTCGTTCGCGGCCGACCTGGTCATGAAGAAGCTCGTCGTGCTCGACGCGTTGACCCGCTACGGCGAGGCGAATGCCGAGAACCTGGACAGCTTCGACCACGATGCGACCCTTTGGCCGACGTCGGCCCTGATCGACTGGATCGGCGTGCTCAAGCGCCTGCCCGAATCCGACAAGACGAAGAAGGAGGCGAGCGCGGCCGTCAAGCTGCTGAAGGCGCGCATGACCTACCGCGGCACGACTTTCGGCTTCTCGACCGACGAGCATGACTACCTTTGGTGGCTGATGGTCTCGCCAGACGTCAACGCCGTCCGCGCCCTGCTGCTCGGGCTCGAGTTCCCGGTCTTCGGAGACGACATGCCGAAGATGATGAAGGCAACGCTGGCCCGGCAGGGCCGCACCGGGCACTGGGACTTGACCAACGCGAACGCCTTCGGCGTCATCGCACTTCGGAAATTCGCGGAGAAGTTCGAGAAGGACAAGGTCAAAGGCGAAACCAGCGCGGCGCTCGGAAAAGAGGCGAAGAGCCTGGACTGGAGTAAGGACGAGAGGGGTGGTCGGCTCGACCTGGCCTGGGCCGAAGGGGAGACCAAGTTCGCGGTGAAGCACCAGGGGGGCGGCAAACCCTGGGCGCAGATCGAGTCGAAAATCGCTGTGCCGCTCAAAGCGGCCGTGCAGGCAGGATTTGGCATCGTAAAAGAGGTCACCGCGGCGCGCGCGAAGGAGCCGGGCAAGTGGCACGTCGGTGACGTCGTGAAAGTGAAGATCAAAGTCGAGGCCCAAGGCGACACTGGCTTCGTAGTCGTGGACGATCCGATTCCTACCGGATCTTCGATCCTCGGCACGGGGCTCGGGGGTAACGCCGACGAGCCGGCAGCCGACGCGAGCGACGAGGGGTCCTGGGACCGGGCCTGGCCGGTGTACCGCGAGAACACGTTCGAAGGCGTCAAAGTCTACTATGACGAGATCCACAAAGGGGAGTTCACTGTCGAGTACGCGTTCCGGCTGAACAACGCCGGGACGTTCAAGCTGCCGCCGACGCACGTCGAGGCGATGTACGCGCCGGATACCTTCGGAGACAGTCCCAATCCGTCCTGGCAGGTGCTCGATTGAGGCGCGCGGCCGCAACGAAGCTGGTTCTCGTCGCCGTGGCCGCCGTGCTGCTGCTTGCGGAATGCTTCAGCTCGTTCCAGGGTCTGGACGAGGTGCGGGCGCGGTTCGAACGATCGGACGTTTTGGTCTTGGCGCGCGACGGCACGCCGCTGGAAGAGGTGCGGGAGGATTTTGCGCGGAGGCGACTCGCCTGGACGCCGTTCGCCGAGGTGTCGCCCGCTTTCGTACGGGCGCTCGTCGTCACCGAAGACCAACGCTTCTTCGGACATCCGGGCATCGACGTCTGGGCCATGGCCCACGCGGCGACCGGTCTTTTTCACCAGGGCAGCCTCCGGGGAGCCAGCACTATCACGATGCAGCTCTCGGGGCTGCTGGCTGGGCGAAAGGCGGGGCGGCGCTCGCTTCGCGCGAAAATCGCGCAGATCCGCGAAGCATTGGCGATCGAACGCCACTGGACCAAGACGGAGATCCTCGAAGCCTACGTCAACCTCGTCGGATTTCGCGGCGAGCTGGTGGGCATCCGCGCAGCGAGCCGGGAGCTCTTCGGAAAAGGGCCAGACGCCCTCGATCTGGCGGAGAGCGCGCTACTTGCAGCGATGATCGCGAAACCGAATGCCCGCGACCAAGCCGTTGCCGGGCGGGCCTGCGCCAATCTGAAGCGGCTCGGCGAGGCGGAGCGCTGCCGCATGCTTTCCCCGCTCCTCGCCCTGGCGACGTCCTCCCGCGGAGACGGCTTCGGCCCGCACTGGGCGCCGCACGCGGCCAGGCGTTGGCTAAAGTCTAAGGGGGCGAAAGCAGGGATCCTCACGACGACGCTCGACGCGAGGCTGCAGCGAGCGACCGTCCAGGAAGTCGACGGTCAGCTCCGCGAATTGGCGGACCGAAACGTCCACGACGCGGCCGTCGTCGTGCTCGACAACGAAAGCGGCGAGACGCTCGCCTACGTCGGCGCATCCGTCGCGACGTCGCGGGCGCCCGAAGTCGACGGCATTCAGGCGAAGCGGCAGGCCGGGTCGGTGCTGAAACCCTTTCTCTATGAGTTGGCGTTCGCCGAGAATCGTCTGACCGCCGAAACCCTGCTCGACGACAGCCCGCTCGAGATCGAAGTCGGCGGGGGGATCTATCAGCCGCGCAACTACGACAAGATTTTCCGTGGTCCCGTCACCGCCCGCGAAGCGTTGGCGTCCTCGCTCAACGTTCCGGCAGTCAAAGTGCTGGAGCTGGTCGGCGTCGACTCTTATTGGGCCCGCCTCAAAGATCTCGGCGTCGGCATCGACGAGGCGGCGGATTTCTTCGGCCCGTCGCTGGCCCTCGGCACGGTCGACGTCTCGCTGGAAGAGGTGACCCGCGCCTTTCGCGGCCTCGCGCTGCGCTCGCGCCAGGATCCTGCGGCGGGGGTCGTCGCTCAGATTCTGAGTGACAGGGTGGCGCGCTCCAGCACGTTCGGGCTCGAGAACTACCTGTCGACGCGCTTCTACACGTCGGTGAAGACCGGCACGTCGAAAGACATGCGTGACAACTGGTGCGTTGGTTTTTCAGGGCGCTACACGGTCGGCGTCTGGGTGGGGAACTTCGACGGCCAGCCAATGTGGAACGTCAGCGGAGTCACCGGCGCCGCACCGATCTGGATGAAGGTGATGCGTCACCTGCATCGCGACAAGCCCAGCGTTGCGCCGTGGTCGTCGACGGCCGTCGCGACAGAGGCCGAGCTTATTGACGATCCGGCAGTGCTCGCGCGGATCACTTATCCGACCGACGGCATGGTGGTGGCTTGGGATCCCGACATGCCCGCAGCACGGCAGGCAATCCTTCCGGAAGTGTGGCCGCGCGCGGCGGCGGCGACACTCGAGCTCGACGGCAAACCGTGGCCGCGCGGCAAACCGCTCATGATCCGCTCGCTGGCGGCCGGATCCCACACCCTGGTTCTCCGCAACGGGGACCAGGCCGAGATCGATCGCGTCAGGCTGCGGTTTTCGCGCGCAAAATAGACGCCTGTCCGCGCTTCACCGCGCAGGTGATCATCTCGGAGCCCGCGCGGCCATGCTTACACCGCAGGCTCGTCCAACCTCTTAAAATAGCGTCAAAACCTCCCTGTATCGGGAGGTTGCGACCAGTTAAGGCGCGACATTTTCGGGGATAGCGACTAGTCTTTCTTAATGTCCCAAACCGAGGGAGCCCGGAAGTGACGCGATACGCCATTTTGCTTTGCGCTTTTGCTTCGGCCGCCGGCTGCCGCACGACTTCGGCGTCGAGCTCGAAGGCGTTCGAGACGACGCTGAGCGCTGAAGACCGGACGCCGTTGCCGGACTATGCGCCGTCGCTCCTCAAAGTCGTCGTCGACGCGAAGAAGGCGATGGGCTCGGTGCGGACGGAAGGCGAGGGGTTCTCGCTGCAAGGAACGGCCGTGGTGGAATCGGCCTCCGCCCCGAGCCGCTATTTCATCACGATGTATGGATTTCAGGGCACCGGCGGCTTCGACCTGCCGCGGTTCACCCACACGTTCGCTTACTTCGTGCGGGTGGCGGGAAACCTGGCCACGGCACCGCTGGAAGTGTTCACGATCAGCTGGGACGCCGCGGACGGCGACATCGGCATTCTCCAGCCCGTCGAGGCAGGGCACAACTACACGCTGGCCGAGACCCTGGCGCTCGCCGATTCCCTGAACGTCAACGTCGCCGTACGGCGCAGCGCGCTTCTAGAAATCAACAAGACGCTGTACGACAAGGCACTGAACCGCTACCAGATGCTGATCGACGGAGAAGACACCGGCGCCGTCCGCTACAAAATGACCGACACCGTCCAGTCCCGGAACGGCGTGATCCAGAAAATTTCGGGCAGCTACTCCAACTGCATTGCCGCCGTCGCGGACCTCCTCGTCGGCTCGGGCGGAGCGCTGCTCAATACCGGCAAAAAGCGCGGCTTCGCGGCGGGTGACGCCGTGCTGCAGTGGTATATCGGCAGCCCCTACTTCATCAATCCGTCGCAGGGACATGACAACGTCCTCGCGCCGAGGCTCGGGATCTAAGTGTGGCGCCTTGCCCTCGTTCTGTTCCTGGCCGGCTGCAACCATCTCTATTACTACCCGAGCCGTCAGACTTTCCTGACTCCTGACAAGGTGAAGGTCGCCTACACGGCTCATCGCCTGAAGGTAGGGGCGGAAGAGCTCGCCCTCTGGCACATGACGCCGGGTGCGGCCGACCAGAAGATCGTGGTCGTGCATTTTCACGGCAACGGCGAAAACATGACTTCGCACTTTCTCTTTTCCGGATGGATGACGATGGCGGGCTTCGACGTCGTCACCTTCGACTATCGGGGGTACGGCCAGTCGACGGGATCTCCGGATCGCGACGGCCTGGTCGAGGACGGCCTCGCCGTCCTGAAGTGGGTGGCTGCCGAGCCCAGCCTGAAGGGGAAGCGCGTCGTCGTCTTCGGGCAAAGCCTCGGCGGCGCCGTCGCGGTGCCGGTGACGGCGCTCGCGCCCCCGGGTCAGGTCAAACTCCTCGCGGTCGACTCGACGTTCGACTCTTACCGGCACGTCGCGCGGGGTTTGCTCTCGAATTTCTGGCTGACCTGGCCCCTGCAATGGCCGTTGTCGCTTCTCGTGACCGACGGCTACAGCCCGATCGACTACATAGGGCGCATCCAGGTCCCGTTCCTGGCAATGCACTCGCCGGGCGATCCCGTCGTGCCTTTCGTCTTCGGCGAAACGCTTTTCGATGCCGCCAAGATGAAAGACAAGACGTTGTGGAAAATCCCGGGCGGAGATCACACCGGCGCGTTTCGCGCCGACGACTCGATCTACCGTGACCGCTTCATAGACTACGTCTGCCAGCGCCTGGCTTCGCCGTGCTCCAAAAAGTAGGCCTGCGCCTCTTCCGGTGAGATCGCCAGCAGCGTGTGACCGCCGCGCCGCGCACTACCGGTATAAGTCGCGAGAGTTTTCAGATAAAGCTCGGCGTGCTTCGGCTGCTGCCTGTCGTGTAGCAACACGATGCTGCCCGGCCGGGTCGTAGCGAGCGACGCCAGGGCCTTCTTCTCGGTCCATGGCCAGGTGGAATCGTAGAAGCGGACGTTCCAGTGGATCAACGGCAGTCCGAGCTCCCGGAGCACCCGTTCGAGCGGCGGCGTGCGGATTCCGTTCGGCGACCGGAAACCCACCGTCGGCTCTCCGAGCAGGTCGTTGAGCCGGGATTCGGCGTCGTGCACCCAGGAGCGCAGCGTCGCTTCGCGGCGAAAAAATGTGCCCTGCCGGTGGTCCAGCGAGTGATTGCCCACGGCGTGGCCCTCGGCCCGCATGCGACGCAGCAGCGCCGGATGCTTTGCCGCTTCCTGCGCGACGACGAAGAACGTGGCGCGCGCGCCGGCCGCGCCGAGGACGTCCAGAGTGCGCGGCGTCGTCGCCGGATCAGGGCCGTCGTCGAAGGTCAGATAAAGCGCCTTCGGCTCGGCCGGACTCGGCGCGATCTGGCGCAGGCACGGCCCGAACAGCCTCATGGCGTCACCAGCTCGATCCGGGAGCGGGCGCCGTCGGGTTTCTCGAGGGTCAGAATTTCGCTTTGGCCGGCCTGAAAGGTACGGGCGATGCGTTCGATCGCGTCCGCGCCATAGAAGGTTTTGTAGTGCTTGGGCTCGGTGGTGCCTTTGCCGACTCGCTCCGTAGTGAGCGAGGCGAGCTCGGCGAAAGGCGCGAGCCCGAGCTTTCGCGCGAACGCTTCGGTGCCGAGCAGTAGTGCTCCGGCGCCGGAGCCGGGCGAAGTGATCTCGTGGCGGAGCGCGACGACGGCGGGCGCCATCGCTTCCGAGGTCGCCTCGACGCCGACGGCGAGGCAGGCGTCGCAGGCACCGCCGCGGATCAGGCCGTCGGCTAGACTCAGCGCGTCCTCGCCCGCGAAGTAATGCGTCGAAGTGGTGAAGCCCGGCCCGACGATGCCGAACCGGACAGAAAGAAAGCCGAGCGTGGCGTTGTGCAAAGCGCTTTGGAAAAGAAAGGGCCGCGCCATGCCTTTGTCGGCCAGCGTGCAAAGAAAGTCCTTGGTGACCTCGAGCTCGCCGTGGTCGACGCCGACGACCAGGCCGAGGTGCCTGATCTCGTCGGCTTGCGCTTCCGGGATCACGGCAAGTGCCCGCTGGACGGCGAGCGAAGCAAGCATCATGGGCACGCTGGCCTTGCGGAAATCCGGATCGAGCTCCAGATGCGCCGTGTCGGCGACGCTCGCGGCGCCTTTGGCCAAGACCAGGCAGCGCAGGGACTTCATGAGCGCTCCCCGCGGCCGAGCACGAGCGCGGCGTTGACCCCGCCGAAGCCCAGCGTCGTCTTGAGGGTGCGCATCACCGTCTTTTTTTCGAGCTGCCTCTGCACGGGTATGTGGAGCGAGGGGTCGAGCACGGGCGAATGGGCGGTCGGGAGCAATTCACCGCGTCGCATCGCTTCGAACACCAGAGCGGACTCGAGGAGGCCCGAGGCGCCGAGCGCGTGGCCGTGAACGCTTTTCGTCGACGTGACGGCGGGACAACCTGACGGGTAGAGCATGCGCAGCGCCGTAGCTTCCGAGGCGTCGTTCGCCGGCGTGCCGGTGCCGTGAGCGTGCACCCAGTCGATCTCGCCGGCCGCCACGCCGGAGACTTCCAGGGCTTTGGTCATCGCCTGGTGAATGCCGCGTCCTTCCGGATGCGGGCGCGTCATGTCGAAGGCGTCGAGCGTCGTGGCGCCGCCGAGGACGCGGCCGAAGTGAGGCGCGGTGTCGTCGGCGGTGAGAACCATGAACGTCGCCGCTTCGCTGAGATTGATGCCGAGGCGTCCCGCGGAAAAAGGCCGCGCGACGTCGGGAGCAAGCAGGCTGAAGCAGCCGAAGCCTTTGGCGGTCAGATTCGTGAGCGTCTCCGTGGCGCCGACCACGACGCGCTTTGCCTTGCCGATGCGGAGCCACAGCTCTGCCAGGACCAAGGCCTGGGCCCCCGCGGCGCAAGCCGACGTGAGGACCTGCAATGGTCCGCGGAAGTCGGTTTGGCGCAGGAAGCCGGAGAGCGTCCGCGTAAGCGGATAGTCTTTGAACACTTCCGCGAACGCCGGCGCCGCCAGGTCACCGCGCACGTAGCGCGGCAGATCCTTTTCCCAGCTCGCGATGTGACCCGTCGTCGTCGCGAAGATCAGACCCGTATCCTTGTCGAAAATGCCGAGGCCGGACGGACCCAGAGCCTGCAGCAGCGCGCTGCCGGTCATCAGAAGTGGCTTCTCCGCTTCCGTTCCCGGTTTGGCGTCGAGAAACGCGGGCGCGAGCTCGCTGGCGGCGAGCTGCTGGCGCGCGTCGTCGAGCGTCGCGATCGGAATCCTTCCCGTCGGCGTGCCGAGCACTTTGTCCGGCGCAATCAGCGATTCGCCGCGAGCGCAGGCTTCGTAGAGCGGAGCGAGTCCCATGCCGGCGGGGCTGACCACTCCGAGTCCGGTGACGTAGGCTCCGCCGCGAGCGCTCACTGCGCCGCGGCCAGGCGAAACTCCGCGGAGTTCGACGCGACGTAGGTGGCGATGGTGCCGAGCGACTTGAACACTTCCATGCCTTCGTGGCGATCTTTGATTTTCACGCCGTACTCATGTTCGACGGCGACGACGATCTCGAGAACGTCGACCGAGTCGAGGCCGAGTCCGCCGTTGCCGAGCGTCATGCTTTCGCTCACGGTTTCCCGGCTCACGGCGCGAATTTTCACGGCGTTGAACACGGTGTCGATCACCCGGGAAAGGACTTGCGGGGTTTGCATTCTTGCCTCACTATCGCTCAATGGCTGGACTTTATTTCAGAATAGTCAAAATCTGCTTCATGATCCACGGCTTCGTCGCCGCTTCGGCCGTTCTCGCGGAGCCCGCCGCCGTCGATAAGTTATTTAAGCATTATCAAGATCTTAAGACATTCGAAGCGAACTTCAAGCAGAAAAAGCAGCTGAAGCTGGAAGGCCTCGAGCTCGCCTCGTCGGGCAGCCTCCACGTCGCGCTAGGGAAAGCGCTGCTCTATGAGATCAAAGCGCCTGGCCGCCTCGCCGTGTTCCTCGACGCCGACAACCTCGAGATCCGCTCGGGACCAGGGCCCAAGGAAACGAGGAACAAATACGCCCTCAAAGGCGGCGAGTTCTCGGAAAAGATCACCGAGAACATCAAAGAGCTCACCGCCCTCCTGGCGATGGACCGGACCGAACTCGACAAGACCTATGCGGTGACGGAGGAGCAGGGGAAGCTCGTGCTCACGCCCGCCAACCCGAAGCAGTTCGTCCGCGTCGTCATGACGCTCGGCGGCGGGACCTGGATTCAGCGCATCGAAATCGAGGAACGCTCCGGCGATTCGATGGGGCTCGAGTTCGAGGAACCGAAGGCCACAGGGACTGGGTGGATCGAGACGTGGCAAAAGAGTGGCTGAGAACCGGCGGCGAGGGTTTCCTCCCCGGCGACATCGGGGCTCTCCTCGGTGAGCTGAATCGTTACCCCATCGCCCGCTGGAACTTCCTCGTCGTCGAGTCGGGGACGGCGAATGCGCCCGCCTTTCTCACCGAGACCTGCCAGGCGCTTAAGGGCGCCTTTCCGCGGGACTATCAGTTTCAGTGCGATCTCATGAGCGGGGACTACAAGGACGCGGTGCTGGAGTGGGCGAGGGACCTGC
>JAYVBB010000827.1:0-3482 GCA_043750715.1 Pseudomonadota bacterium
CGGTCATCGCGTCGATGGGCAACGTGCTCAGCAATAAGTACGCCGAGGGCCTGCCGGGCAAACGCTATTACGGCGGCTGCGAAGAAGTCGACAAGATGGAGAACCTGGCCATCCAACGGGTGACCAAGCTCTTCGGCGCCCGCTTCGCCAACGTCCAGCCGCACTCCGGCGCGCAGGCGAACGCGGCGGTCTACCTGTCGCTGCTCAAACCCGGCGACCGGGTGCTCGGCCTCGACCTTTCGCACGGCGGTCACCTGACCCACGGCTCCAAAGTCAACTTCTCGGGCCTACTCTATGATTCGCACTTCTACACGCTCCAGGCCGGCACCGACCTCATCGACTTCGACGACGTCCGGAAAAAGGCGAAAGAGCTAAAACCGAAAATGATCATCGCTGGCGCCTCGGCGTATCCCCGCGCGATCAACTTCGAAGCCTTCCGCGAGATCGCCGACGAGGTGGGCGCCTATCTTTTCGTCGACATGGCGCACATCGCGGGCCTGGTCGCCGCCGATCTGCACGCGAGCCCGCTTCCGCATGCCCACGTCGTCACTTCCACCACGCACAAAACGCTGCGCGGACCGCGCGGCGGCATCATCCTGTGGAACGACGAGAACCTCTCCAAAGACATCAACAAAGCAGTCTTCCCCGGCACCCAGGGCGGCCCGCTGGAACACATCATCGCCGCCAAGGCCGTTTGCTTTCTGGAAGCGCTGCAACCCGCCTTCAAGCAATACCAGCTGGAAGTGGTGCGTAACGCCGAGTTCCTCGCGGAACGCCTCGTCGAAGCGGGCTTCCGCCTCGTCTCGGGCGGCACCGACAACCACCTGATGCTGCTCAACCTCTCGGATTCCGACGTCAGCGGCAAGCAGCTCGAGGACGCGCTCGGCAAGGTCGCGATCACGGTGAACAAGAACACCGTGCCCGGCGAAAAACGCAGCCCCTTCGTCACCAGCGGCGTCCGCATCGGCACCCCTGCCGTCACGACGCGCGGTCTGAAGAAACCGGAAATGGGCAAGATCGCCGGCTGGATCCGGGAAGCCTTCAAGCATCACGCCGACGACGCCAAGCTCGCCAAGATCAAATCCGAAGTGGTGGCGCTGGCGAAGCAGTTCCCGCTCTACCCGGAGTGGTCCAAATGAAGTGCCCGGTCTGCGGCTTCGAAGATACCAAGGTGCTGGAGTCCCGCCTGTCGGAAGGCGGTCGCAGCGTCCGGCGTCGTCGTAGCTGCGTGGCCTGCAACCACCGGTTCACGACCTACGAGAAGGAAGAGCTCTTCGTCTTCTCGATCATCAAGAAAGACGGGCGCATCGAGCCGTACATGCGGGAAAAACTCTTCCGCTCGGTGCAGATCGCCTGCCAGAAACGGCCGATCAACTACGACCAGATCGACGCGATGATCGCCCGCATGGAAAAAACCATCCAGGAATCCGCCGAACGCAGCGTGCCGAGCCAGAAGATCGGCGATCTGATGATGAACAGCCTGCACGAGCTCGACAAGGTCGCCTACGTGCGTTTTGCGTCCGTATACAAAGACTTCAAGGATCCGAGCGAGTTCATGGCTGAGATCCACAGCATGGATAAGCCGTAAACCCGCCATGTTCACCGGAATAGTCGAACGCACCGGAAAAGTCCTCTCGCTCACCGCGCCGCCGCAGGGGACGCAGGGGCTGATGGCGAGGGTCACCCAACTCATCGTCGATCCGGGCAAAGGCTTCGACACGAAACCGGGCGACAGCGTCGCGGTCAACGGCTGCTGCCTTACCGTGACGAGCAACAAGGTCCAGATGCTGGCGTTCGACGTCAGCCGGGAAACTTTGGCGCGCACCAGTCTCGGGGATTTGAGCGAAGGCAAGGAAGTGAATCTGGAGAGGGCTATGAAACTAGGTGACCGCCTGGGCGGCCACCTGGTGTCGGGGCATGTCGACGGCACGTCTGTCGTGGACCGGATCATGAAGAAGGCCGACGGGTGGGAGCTCGTGCTCGAAATACCGCGCGACCTGGGCCGTTACGTGATCCGGAAGGGCTCTGCCTGCATCGATGGAGTGAGCCTGACGGTCAATGAAGTGGCTGATCGGGATCAGTCGACCATGCTCAGCCTTACCCTGATCCCTACGACCGTCAGCCTCACGTCCTTCAAGTCTTTGCGCGAAGGTCAGCGTCTGAATCTCGAAGTGGATGCGATCGGCAAATTCGTCGAGCGCCTTACTTCTTCGCGGCAATAGCGTCGGACGTAACCGGGGAGTCGCCGGCGTCGGCCGAGCCTTCGTCGCCTTCAACCGAGCACGTCGCCCAGCGGGTCTTACCGTTTTCGTCTTGATACGCGCTCGGGCCGCACAGGCCGCCGTGGTCGTCGCCGTAGTCGACGCGATCACCGCCGCGGACGATCTGGATGTCGAGGTTGCCGTTACCGCTGGTCGGGTAAATTTCGACGTAAGCTTGCGTCACGATGCCCGGGGCGACGTCGGCCCAGCCGTAGCCTTCTTCGATGGTTTCGCCGGCTTCGCCGAGGAGGCGAACGTGGATCTGGTAGCTGCCGGGGACGATGTCGTCGATGGAAACGAGGGCGTCTTCGGAGTACGGGAAGGTTTGCGAATACGACTGGGTCGACTCGGAGTCACAGGAATATCCGACGTCGTCATGACTAGAGTCGTACTTTTCCGAGCGCAAAGCGGCACTGGCGGCGACGTCTCTGTCGCCCGATTCTTCGAGCGTGCATTCCACTTCGCTGGGTTGGGGCTCGGGCATCGGATACGGTTCCGCGCAGCCGTAGGATTGCTCGAGGGTGATTTCGAGAGCGCGGTACGGGACTTTGTCTTGCTTCGGCATCTTCAAGCCGAGGCGGCCTTTGTCCTTGGAGATCGGTCCCTCGGTCTTGCCGCCATCCGTGTTGGAACGCGTGTCTTCTTTTTTGGTCTCTTGGATCGAGCAGCCACTAAGAGTGAGACCCATGAACATCATCAAGGAAATCAGATTGTTGACCTTGTGCATCGTACGTACCCCCGTTTGCTGGTTATACAAACTCTTCGGAATATCCGAGGAAACCCGGAAGGTCCCGGGGCGTGTTTCCGTATACGGCCGTATTCAGCCGGGGAGGGCTTCAGCCGAGGGGGATAAAACTCGTGATTTTATGGACCCTTACGTAGTCCTCGAGCATGTCTTTGCCCTCGGTCGTGAGTTCCAGGAAGCGCACGCCCATCCCTGCCGGCAAGTTCAGGCCGGAAGCCTCGCGGCGCCAGACTACTTCCGCCTTCGCTGAGATCGGCGTCGCGGCTTCGCCTAGGGTGAACGTCAGGTCGAAGGTCGCACCGACTTTGAATTCTCCGACAGGGATGTTGTCGCTGAAGGGCAGAAAGGCGCCGCCGAAGCCGATGTTGCTGGTTGCCAGGCGGTAGACCTTGTTCACGGTCGAGGGGAGCTGGGCGTCGATGCGAAGAAGCCGGCTCTTTTCCGCCGAGCCTTCGATGAAGTGCTCCATGATCACG
>JAYVBB010000828.1:0-3151 GCA_043750715.1 Pseudomonadota bacterium
AATCTGGTGCCTGCGGGTTGGATGGTCCAGGCGGGTACACCAAACTGAGCGACCCCGCGCCCTTCAAATCCGTCTCGATGTCGTGCGCCGGATCGTCGACCCGGGGCCAGAGGATACGCGCGCTGGGGCTCAGCTTTTTCTTGAGGGCCTCGGCGAGCTCCTGTCCCGTACGGACGTCGATGACTTCCGCCTTGAGGCCGAGCTTGGCCAATGTCTTCGCCGTCGACGGGCCGTGCGTATAGATGTGCTTCGCGCTCTTCGCCAGTCCGAGGATTTTCGCGTCGGTGAGCGCCAGGTCGGCGGCCTTGCTGCTCGTGAAAATGAACGTGTCGAAGCTTCCCGTCACCTTTTTCGCGGCCATCGGCACGATCTTGACGCAAGGCAGGCGCTCGATCCGGGCCTTCGCCGCGACGCTCTTCAGCAGGATCTCGTCGGAGACCCAGTCGGAGGCGGGCCGCGTCCAGACGAGGCTTTTCACGCGAACTCCGCCGGGACCGGGATCTTCAGCTTCGCCAGGATTTTGCCGGCGCCGCCCTCGGCGAGCCTATGCGCCAGCTCGTCGGAGAACTTTTTCGTCGAGAACGCCGGGGCAGGCATGACGAGGCGCGCCTCGGCAGCTTCGCCGTCGAGGGTCAGGATGAGGGCGCGGGCCGTCCATGCCTTGCCGTCGGTGGTGACCAGGCAACCGAACGGCATCGTGCAGTCGCCGCCGAGGCGCGCCAGCAGATTCCGTTCGATCGTGACGGCGGCGGTGGTCTCGAGGTGACCCAGCGGCCGCAGCCATTCGCGCAGCGGGTCCTCCGTCCGCGATTCGATCGCGAGGGCGCCCTGCGAGGCGCACGGGACGAACCACTCCGGATCGAGCCGGCATGCCTTGACGTCTTTGATGCCGAGGCGCTCCAGCGACGCCTCCGCGAGGATCAAGGCGTCCCAGCTGCCTTCCTTGAGCTTCCTGATCCGGGTGTCGACGTTGCCGCGCACGCCTTCCGTCGTCAACTCCGGGGCTTCGCGTTTCAGCAGCGCCTGCCGTCTCAAACTCCCCGTGCCGATCCTGAGTTTGCCGAGCTTCTTCACGTCGGAGGCGGCGAGCACGGGCGGCGGATTGTGTTTTGCGTAAACGTCGTCGCGGAAAATCATGACGTCGGCAGGAGAGTGGCGCTTCAGCACCGCGGCCAGCGAAAAGAACGGGTCGAGCCGTGCCGTCATGTCTTTCAGGCTGTGGACGGCGAGGTCGGCCGTCTTCGCCTTCAGCGCTTCCTCGAGCTCCTTGATGAACGTGCCCTTGCCTCCGATCTCGTGGAGGAAGCGGTCCTGGACTTTGTCTCCGGTCGTCTTGATCACATCGAGCGTGGCTTCGGCGCCTTTGTCCTTCAGCAGGCCCTTGACGTAATTGGCCTGCCAGAGCGCCAGAGCGCTGCCGCGCGTCGCAATGACGAGGGGGGATTTCATGGCTCGCTCTTCTTTTTTTCCGCCACGTCAGGGAACAGTGCCCGGAGCGCGTCGGCGAGTTGTTCTTGGAAATAGCCGTCGGGCGGGTTGGTCACCTGCCGGGAGGCGTCGGCCGAGATTTTGCCGGCGACCGCTTCGAACAGCGCTTTCAGGCTTTCGTGGTGCTTGGGCGTCAGGTCTTTGAAGTGTTCCTTGTTCAGCGTTTTCTGCGCTTCCCTCTGGATCAGCTCGTCGACGTAGGTGCGGAAGGCCGCCAGCGCGGGCTTCACGGCCAGGGTGCGCTGCCAGGCCTGGAACTGCAGCACGCTTTTTTCGATCAGGCCCTGCGCCTCGTCGGCGGCCTTGCGGCGCTCTTCGTAGTTTTGGCCGACGACCTGCTGCAGGTCGTCGATGTCGAAGAGGTAGACGTCGTCGAGCTTGACGCAGTCCGGGTCGATGTCGCGCGGCATCGCGATGTCGAGGAGGACCAGCGGCCGGCCGCGGCGGGAGCCGAGCGCCCGCTTCACCAGCGGCTGACCCAGGACGAATCCCGGCGCCGCCGTCGAGCTGATGACGACGTCGGCCTGCACCAGGAGATTCGGGAGCTCGGCCAGCTCGTAGGCTTCGCCGAAGCCGACTTCGCCGACCAGCGCTTTGGCGTTCGCCAGCGTGCGGTTGGCGACGTAAAGTGCTTTGGGCTTGTACGACATGATGTACTTGGCGGCGACCTGCGACATCTCGCCGGCGCCGATCAGCAGGAACTTGTGGTTCTTCAGGTCGCCGAAGACTTTTTTGGCCAGCTCGATCGCGGCATGGCTGATCGAGACGTGTTTTTTGCCGATGGCGGTGTCGTTGCGCACTTTCTTCGCCGTCGCCAGGGCTTCCTGGGACAGGCGGGAAAGCATGGGGCCGATGGTGCGGGACTTCGCCGCCAGCGCGATGGCGTCCTTGAACTGGCCCGTGATCTGGGTCTCGCCGAGTACCAGCGAATCGAGGCTCGAGGCGACGCGGTAGATGTGGGCGATCGCCTGGTCGCCGAGATGCAGGTAGGTCGCGTCGCGCACCTGGTCGTCCGAATACTTCGTGTGCAGCGCGCCGTGGTGACGGTGCAGGTCCAGGTAGGCGTCCATCAGGGCCTGCGACGACCCGGACGTTTCGCGGACGACTCCCATCAGCTCGAAGCGGTTGCACGTCGACAGCGCCGCCAGCTCGAGGAAGCCGAAGCGGTCCTTCAGCGCCGGCAGCAGCGCCGCCAGCGGTTCCTCGGCGATGTAGAGCAGCTCACGCAGCTCCACGGAGGCCGACCGGTGGTTGGCCCCGAGCAAAAACAGCAGCGGCTGTCCGTCTCCCGCCATCGGCTTCAGCCGCCTCCCACGCCGAGGAAGCCGATGCCGAAGTACGACACGGCGAGCAGCAGAAAGCCCGCGAGGCTCATTTGCGCAATGCGTTTGGACGGGCGGTTGAAGACGTTCCGCGACAGCAGGATCAGCAGGTACCAGATCCAGACCAACGTCGCCCAGATGATCTTGGAGCTGAGCTTGAGTTCCGCCGGGAGAGTGTACATCTGCGTATACAAGGCTCCGGTCAGCAGGCCGAGCGTCAGGAAGATGAAGCCGGTCCACAGGCTGATGCGCAGCATCTTGTCGAGCTTGTCGATGGCCGGGAGGTTCTGCGTCACCAAACGGCAAGCACCGACCATTCTAAACCGGCGACGGACTTTCCA
>JAYVBB010000829.1:0-11464 GCA_043750715.1 Pseudomonadota bacterium
CCCGCTCACCGACGTGCAGCGCGCCGAGTATGCGCGCATCTGCACCGAGGGCCTCTCTCGCCTCGGCGAGGACATCGGCGCCGCGCTGCGCGAAAAATCATTCGGCTTCCTCGCTCTGCTCACGCGCCTGCGCCAAGTGTGCTGCGACCCCGACTTGCTGCCGTGCGACGACTTCGTACGCGGCTACTCGGGCCTCGAGCAGATCATCAAGATCAAACCGGACCTGATCAAGCTCGACCGGAGCCTGATTCAAGACATTCACAAGGACAAGCCGAAGCAGGCCTTCGTCACGGGGCTGGTCAGCGCCGCAAAAATCTCGGAGACCACGATCCTCGCCGAAGGCGTTGAGCTGTGGGAGGAAGCCGAGGTGCTCCAGGCGATGGGTATCGACTTGATCCAGGGCTTCCTGCTTCACAGGCCTCAGGCGTCGGCGGTCATCGAGCAGGATCTGCAGATCGAAAGATCGTTGGACTCCGTCGCCTGACCGCCGGGCTGCTTACTGAATCACTTTCTTGAGGTAGACCGGAATGTCGCAGGCCGCGTTGCGCGGGCCGTTGATCGACAGACGGACTTCCGAGAGGCGCGTGCCCACGCCGCCGTTCACTTCGTACACTTGCTTGTCGGCGTCGACGAGGCGGGCGGCGTCATAGTGACCTTCGGTCACGGTGCCGGCTTCGAGGATTTCGACCTGGCCGCAGAATTCCGGGACGCGGACCCAGAACTGCTTCACTTTGTCCGCGCCGTCCGTAGCCAGCGCGAGCTGGTCCTGGAAGCCGCCTTCGTAGCGAACCACGCCCGCGAGCTCGAAGTCGGAAGACGGTTGGTCCGGATTGTCTGTGTCGCCGCCGCCGGATAGGGCATTGAGGCGCAGCATGCAATTGCCTCCGCGGAGGAAGCGTTGCTCGAACACGAAGCCGATTTTGTAGATGACGGCGTTCGGGAGCATGATCTGGCCGTTCAGGTCCGGGAAGATGCGGGTCATCAGCTGCTGGGTCGGGCTGTAAGCCACGTCGACGCTGTAGAGCGACGCGCCGCAGAATTGGCCGGCTTCGACGAAGACTTGGGCTTGGAGGCCGTCGACTTCCAGGGGACGGGCGCCGAAGTCATAGATCGGGCTGAAGCCCCAGCCGTAAGGGATCGAGAAACGCTGTTCCATCACGCGCTGCCAGGTCGGGGCGGAGGCGTCGAGCGAAGCGGAAGCGGCGACGGTCGGGGCACTTTCCGCGGTGGTCGTGACGGTGCCGTCGGCCATGGCGTTGCCCGCGATGACGAGGCCCAACGTGAGTGCAAATTTATTAATCATCATCAGTAGATACTCCCTAAGGGGGGTGGTTTGTGGGGGTAATCTAGGAAATGGAGGGGGCGCTGTCTAGGGAACTTTGCCTTCCAGGGCCTCATTCGTCGTCGTCGCCGGAGTTGAAGTCCGAGATGGCGTCGATATGGTCCATCAGAGTCTGCTCGGATTCCACCCGACCGATGCCGTGGGACTCGCAGAACTCGGAGAGGGCGTCGAGGGACTGGGACAGGCGTTCTTCCGTCGACCCGAGCGTCGCGACGGCGATCGAGGTCGTGCCCTGCTCCTCGTCGGCTTCGCAGACGGAGGCGCAGACCTTGAAGCGGGAGCGGAGTTTTTCGACCAGCGAGCGCACGTCTTTGCGGTCGACGGGGTTTTTACCCTGAGATTCGAAAGTGAGTTTCACGACGGCGAAGTACATGGTGCTCGTGTGCTAAGTGAAGGCAGTGGTCGGGAGTCCGGAGCGCCGCGTCAGGCGCGGCCGGAGGACGGACGACCGCTGTCTTTACTTAGCCGTCCGTCGAACTGCCGCGAATCTAGCGGAAGAGAAGCGCTTCAAGCAAGGGGAGCGGCATGCCGCCGGCCCATTTCGGAAAAAAGCACCTGAGGCGGAGCGAATAGTATCGGGGCGGACCGGCCGACCAGGATGTGGCGCAGGCCGCCTCTGCCGCGGCGTCCCTGCCGCGGGCGAGCTCGACGGCGCAGGCCCCGGCCGGCGCCGGCGCGGCGCAAAAAGCGTCGCGCGCGGCGACCGGGTCGACGAGCACGTCCTGCCGGAGCGCCGAGAACGAGGCCACGGCTGCCTCGAAGTCGCGCACCGCCGCGCCGAGCGAGGCCAGCGCGGCGATCGCGAGCAGCCCGGGAAGGAAGCGCAGCATCACTCCCAGAGCACCGTGTCCGCCGGCGCGTCCAACCCGAGCTTGTCGGCCATCTTGGTCAGCTGAGCCTGCACGACCTTGCCGACGAAGCCCAGCGCCGTCAGCGACACCACCGCCGCGAACGTGCTGACCAGAATGTATTCGAGCGTAGCGCCACCCTTTTTGCGTTTCATCGTCCCTCCTTCGTCATTCCCAGGCCCGCGAAGCGAGCCGCTGGGAATCTAGAAAAGAGGATCCCCTGATGCCAGGGACACGCCGCGGTCAGCCCAGGAACGCCTGCAGATCATCCAGTTCTTTCGCCGCGAGCGTCTTGAACGGAGGCATGATCCCGCGCCCCCCGGCCACCGCCGCGCGGAAGTCGAGATCCGGCACCGTGCGGCTCTTCAGCCTCGGCCCCTGATCGCCCTGCGCTTCCGCCCCGTGGC
Source organism: Pseudomonadota bacterium (assembly GCA_043750715.1). GTDB lineage: Bacteria > Bdellovibrionota_B > Oligoflexia > Oligoflexales > CAIYRB01 > CAIYRB01. Next base: position 2,598 of record JAYVBB010000829.1, read on the forward strand.
AGACGGCGCAATGCTGCTTGAAGAGCGAGGCGCCGTGTTGGGCGTTCCCTGATTTGGCGGTCGAGGCGAAACGCAGCGCCTCCGCTTCGTAGCGCGTCGCCGCCGGAGAGACCGTCGACGACGTCACGGAATAGCGTGAAACATAGGCCAGCAGCGCCTTCGTCTCAGGCTCCGAGAGCTGCACTTTGAAGACCTTCGCCATCTTCTCGACCGTTTTTTCCCACTGCCCGGTCGTCAGACGCTGCGCTTCGATGAGCTGCCTCGCATGACACGTCAGACATTTCATCTCGAGCACGACGCGGCCGTCGGCGAGGCTTGCCGCTGCGACCGTCACCGTCACCCGGTCGACCGCCTGGCGGAGATAGCCCGACGGATTCCAGACGTGCTCCAGCGGCTGCTCGTTGCCTGCCGTGTCCACGGCTCGCGAGAGAATCGTCAGTGGCCCGGCAGGCAGTCCGTCGAGCGTCGCCGAGAACTCCTGCCAACCGCCGTCGGCATGCGCGGCCTCGACTTCGGCTGGACGCCACGTCGCGCCGTCGTCGACCGAGACGACCACGCGGGCGATTTTTCCCGAACCCGAGAAGGCTTTGCCTTTCACTTGCAGGGACGGTCCGACGACCGCGGTCTCGCGCGGAAACGTCATGAAGGACTGAACGAGCAGCGTCTCGACCGGGACTCCGGTCGCCGAGTCCCACGCTTCGCCGGGTTTTACCGGTTGCTTCGGCATCCGGTAGCCTTTGGCCATGTAAAAGCCGGCGTCCTCTTTGTCCGTGACGGTGATCTTAGTCACCCATTTCATCCAGTTCTCTCCGTACCAGTTCGGCAGGACGATGCGGGCCGGACCGCCGTGGAGCAACGGCAGCGCCTCGCCGTTCATCGTCAGCGCGACGAGCGTCGCGGGATCCAGCGCCTTCTCGAGGGGAATGCTACGCACGAATCCGGGCACGTCGGGCTTGGTCGGCGCGTCGGCGCCGGTAAGCGTCACGAACTTGCCTTCCGGCTTCACGCCCGCGCGGCGGAGCAGCTCACCGAGCGCCACGCCGGACCAGCCGGCGTTGCCGACCGCGCCTTTCCGCCACGGCACGCCGGGCACCGTAGGAGTTTGCAGCCCGCGGCCATTGCCGGAGCATTCGAGGACGGCGTGAAACGACGTCTGCTTGGCTTTGCGGAGCTCGGCGACGGTGAGTTTGAGGGGTTTCTCGACGAGTCCGTCGACGACGATCTCCCAGCCGTCGGTGCGCGACACGATCGGCACGTCGAAATGGCTGCGGACGAAGAAGCCCGAGATGGGCGTCTCCCAGGGATCCAGCGCAGCAGGGTCCGCCTCGGCCTGGAGAGGACGAGGGCTGTGGGTGAGCAGGTCGGCCGCGAACATCATGGAAAAAAGGAGAGTTTTCATGGACGGGAGCATAGGCCATTCAACACACTGTAACAATGGGTCTTTTAGCCGTCGCTTCAGCTCTGACGACAAATTGCCGATAGGAAAGTATCAGTCATTTCAGCCGTCAGGGGGTCGCCCATGGTCATCCTTCGTAAAGTCCAGCTCCTCAGCATCGCCGTGCTCGCCTTGGGCCTCGCGGTGTCGTGCACGAGCAAGAAAAAAAGCGAAGGCGGCTCGGGCGGCAAGGAAGAAGAGGAAGAAGAGCCGAGCGGTCCTGCTCCAGGCCCGAGTCCGGGTCCGTCCAGTCCGTGTTTGCGGCTGCAAACCGACACCGATTCGAATTCCAATACAGACACGGACACTGATTCCGAGATGGATATGGACATGGATACCGACTCCAACTCGGACTCGAACACGAGCTCCGGTTCCGACACGTCGTCATCCACCGACAGCAACGTATCCGATTGCGGTGACTCCACCGGCACCGACACCGGCGGCGGTGGCGGCGGCGGCAGCTACGACGTCGGACCCGGCATCGACGGTTGTAAAGAGCAAGGCGCCGTCTGGGTTGCGGTTAAAGCCGTCGGCGACGCGAAAAAAGGCGCCTGCGGCGATCCGCTGGCGGATTTCTGCTGTACGGAAGAAAACATTTACGCGCTTTTCCCGAACATGGAAAGCCAGCTGAAACCAAAGTTCGAAGGCTACAAGGCCGACGGCTTCAAGCTCTACGGCTGCTCGACCGCGGGTGGCAAATACGCCTTCCACTTCGGCAACGGCGACACCGTCGCGTACAAGTCGGCGTTCGTCACCAACGTCACGCCGAAGGCCGGCGTCACCGCTCCGGCGTCCTGTCCGGCCGTGACCCTGGATGACATGGGCTTCTCGAAAGTCGACACCAACACGGACACCGACACCGATACGACGTCGACGACGGACACCAGCACCAATACCGACACGACGGCCATCCCGGCCGCGATCGGTGCGCTGACCGACACGACGGAAGAAGGCCTCCTGACCTTCCTCTCGTCGAAGGCCTACCAAAGCTGGGCGAGCAAAGGCAGCCGCAACGATTCGGTCGCCACTGCTGGCTCGATCCACGCGGACGTCGACGTCAAAGCCTACTACAACGACAAGCTGAAAGAGTCGGACACCGCCTGGATCGGTACGACCAAGAAGCACAAAGTCGACTCGATCGCCGTGCTCGAAATCTTCTCGTCCAAGACCACCAACGCCGCCTCGAAGCCCAAAGGCTGGGCCGTGATGGCCAAGGCGAAGAACGAGGAAGGCAAGGACTCCTGGCTGTTCGCCGGCGTGCTCGGCACCGCCGGCACCTTCCCGGACTTCGACTCGGTCGACTTCAAGTCGCGCGGCATGGGCGTCGAATCGTGCGCCACGTGCCACGAGGCAGCCGCCAACCAACGCGACTTCGTCACGACGCGGGCGCCCTAACTTGCTCGTCAAGATCTATCGCTACCGCATCCGCCCCGAAAAGGCGGATGCTTTTTTGGAGCTCCAGAAGCAGGCGGACCAGATCTACCGGCGCCACGTTTCGTACAAAGTCTCGCACTTCCGGTCGCAGACCGACAAGGCCGCGTGGACCGAGGTGCACTGGTACCGCGACGAGGCGACCGCAGTGAAGGCGGACGGCCTGATGCAGACCGAGCCGGAGCTGAAGCGCCTGTTCGACGCGTTTCTCGCGATGCTGGATCCCGCCGATCCGACGATTCACGAAGCGCTCTTCGACGACCTGTCGATCCGGCCGCACTAATTCAGGATGGTCAGCATCTCGGTCGCGGTCTTTTGCGCGAAGCCGTCTTTGTCAGTCTTAGGAAACTCGATGCGGCGCCAGAGCGCCGTCAGGCGTTCGCCTTTCACGGCGAGCACGAAGACGAAGTTGGGCTCGGGCTTGCCGTCGTCGTCCTGGGCATTGAGTGCGGTCATCGCGGACACGACGTAGCCCGGCTTTTTCAGGCCTGAAATGGGTCTGAGTGGCGTGACGGCCGCGTCGTTGCAAACGATGGGGAAGCCGGCTTCCCGCACGAGAACGGCGACGTCGGTCGGGTCGAAGGGCTTTTTCGCCCGGGACAGCACGAGGGCCTTGGTCGTGACCAGGGCGCCTTCCACCGGCGCGCCGGGACGGGCGGACCACGAGTAACCGACCCCGTCGACGCAGTCTCCGCCCATGTCCAGCAGCAGGGGCTGGTACAGAGTGCCGGTCGGCTCCCGGTTCCAGGATTGCTTGCCGGTCAGCGCCAGCACGTCGGCCTCGAGCTCCTTGGCGCGCTTGTCCGCCAGCTGGTCGCGCTTCGTGGCGTCTTTTTCCGCAGCGACGGCCGTGAAGGCGGCCTGCCGCTTGGCGACGTAGGCCGCCGTCGCGTCGCCCCAGGCGACGGCTCCGATCCAGAGGGCTGCAAAAGTGAGGTACATCGCCCCAACCTAAAGCATTTCCTTATTCATTTCAAATCTTTGCGCGCCAGAGGCAGTCCATATATAATGAAACGAGCTAAACCCTGCCGCGGAGCGCCCATGACGACGGATCGTCCGATGCTGACCTTTGAGCAAGCCCACGCCCTTGCCACGAAATTGAAGGAACGAGTCGGGTCGGCGGTGTTCGGCCAGGAAGATCTGATAACCGATACGCTCTGCTGTCTCATCGCCGGCGGACACATTCTGATGACAGGCGCTCCCGGCCTCGCGAAGACGACGCGGGTGCGCGTCTTCGCCAAGCAGCTCGGAGTCCAGTTCGGCCGGGTGCAGTTTACCCCCGACCTGCTGCCCGCCGACATCCTCGGCTCCGAGATCCTGAACGTCGAAGGCGGCACAGGCCGCCGCCACTTCGAGTTCTCGCAGGGCCCGGTCTTTACCAACCTGCTGCTCGCCGACGAGATCAACCGCGCCTCGCCCCGGACGCAGTCGGCGCTGCTGGAAGCCATGCAGGAACGCTGCGTCACCGTCGGCGGCAAGCAGCACCGGTTACCCGCGCCTTTCATGGTGTTCGCGACGCAAAACCCGTTCGAATCGGAAGGCACGTTCCCCCTGCCTGAAGCCCAGCTCGACCGCTTCCTCGTCCATACGCTCGTCGATTATCCCGACGCCGAGGCCGAGCAGCGCATTCTGAAAGAGCACGCCGCCGACAAGCTCGTCGGCGAGCAGCATGCCGACACCAAGGTCGAGGAAAAGAGCCTGACGCACGCCGAGGTCCATGGGCTCATCGACCGCGCCAAGACGATCGCCGTCGACGACGCGATCCTCACCGGCATCCGCGACCTGGTGCGCTCGTCCCGTCCGGAGGACGAGCTCTGCCCCGAAGCGCTGAAGCCGGCCATCTGGTACGGCGCCGGTCCGCGCGCCGGCATCTCGCTCGTGTCGATGACGCGCGCGCTTGCCCTGGTGTCGAAGCAGGAAGCCGTGCGCTGGACGCACGTGCGGCGGATGGCGAAGGCGGTGCTCCGCCACAGGCTCCGTCTGACCGCTCTGGGCGCCCGCGAAGGCATGGACGAGGACCAGCTGATCGACACCCTGCTGACGCGGGTCGAAGAGCGCCAGAAGAACCTCGCGAAAGGCATTAGTTGAGCACGCATCAGGCTCAATCCAAGGACCCTTCGACGCTGTCGTCGCTGCATCCGGCGCAGCCGAAGGAGCTCCACTACCGCGGCGCGAAGAACTCGACGCGCCTCCACGGCAGTCATTTCATGACGCTGCGCCGCCCGAGCAAGATGCCGGAGTCGCAGCGGGAGTATGTCGCGGGCGACCCGGTCAACCTGATCGACTGGAAGGCGTATGCCCGCACCGACAAGCTCATCATCCGCGAAATCCGCGACGAGGCGACGGCCCGGATCCTGATCGGGCTCGACCTGTCCGAAACCATGAACTGGCCCGTCGAAAAATACAAAGACGAGATGCCCGCGACGAAGGCGGAGGTCGCCACCCGCATCGCCTTGAACCTGGCGCACGTGCATTTGCGCATGGGCGACCTCGTCGAAATCTGGGCCGTCTCCGACCCGAAGACCCGCATTCCGTCGCTGGTGACCAAGCCGCGGAGCCCGTCCGACGTCGTCACGGGATTCAACCGGATGCACCAGGCCGGATTCACCGTCGAATCGATCATGGCGGAGTTCGGCCCGGCCGAGCCCGAGGAAAAGATGCGCGACTGCGCGTTCTGGGTGGGCGACACGCTGTCCAATGCCGACTTCAACCATTTCCTGAAACGCGGCAAGCGCGCCTTTCTGCTCCACGTGCTGAGCTCGCTAGAGCTCGGCATCGACTGGATCGACGGCGACACGTCGTATTTCGACGAGGGCATGGGACGAAAGGAATACCAGGGGCAGGTGCTCCGCCACCGCGACAACTACCAGAAGCATCTGGCCAACTGGCGGTCCAAGCTCGAGCGCCGGATGCACAAGGGGGGCGGCGAATATCTCACAGTGAGCGACGGTACCGCGATCGCCCAGTACCACCTGACACTCAGCAACTTCCTGGCCACGAGCCGGAGCGGATGAAGCAACTCTGATGCAGTTCGGCCACCTGATTCTCCAGCCTTCGCTGCCGGTCCTGATCGTCGGGATCCTGGGCGTCCTCGGCCTCGTGGTGTGGTGGCTGATCCGAAAGCGCCAAAAACGGGTGTGGCTACCGACGATCCGCATCATGCGCCTCGAGTCCCGGGTACTGCCGCGCCTCGTGCTGCGGCCGCCGCCTTTCCTGCCGTTTCTCTGCTTCCTGGTTGCCGCCGTCGTCCTGGCCTTCTTCGCCATGCGGCCGCGCACGGAAGTGTTCACGCCGTTCGAGCCGAACCAGACGCGGATCCACATCTTCTGCGACATGAGTCCTTCGGTCAGCGCGCACGTCTCGCTCGAGGACTACGCGAGCCGGGTGTCGACGCTCTATCAATCTTTGAAGGAAAAGGGCCGGGTGACGTTGTCAACCAGCCACGAGCCGGGCATCGTCGAGCCGGAGTCGCCGGAAGCCGTCGCGACCTTGATCAAATCGCGTGGTTTTCACCGCGCGGGGCTCCGGCTCGGTGCCGCGATGAAGACGCTGCTCGAACTCCTCGGTGAGGCCGACCGCCTTTTCGTCGTCTCCGACAAGGACCAGCACTCGTGGACCGGGTTCAACTGGCAGTATCTCCTGGACGAGATGGACGTCGTGTTCTTCGACCTGACGGGGAAGGGGAGCGACGCGCTCAGCAACGTCTTCATCAACGACGCGCGGTTCCTGTCGTCGCCGTCGTCTCCCACGATGGACTGGGACGTCGAAATCGCCCGGCGGACATCGGGCGGCGACCTGGACGGGCGGCTGGAAGTCACCTACATGGGACAAAGCCTCGGCACTTTCCCTTGGAAGCTGCCGGCAAAGAAGCAGCGCATCAGCGCGCGCGTCGAATGGCCGCAGACTCTGATCAAGGAAATCGACAAGAGCGGCGCCCGTGACGTGCCGCTGGTCTTTCGCATCGAAGTCGACGGCGGCGACGCGCTGACTGCCGACAACGAGTTCCGTACCGACATGCTCGGTTTGAAGCAGGACGTCTTGCTCGTCAGCGACACGGACGGCGAGCGCGCGCTCGAAGACCCGGCCGAACAGCTGACGGTCGCCATGGAAATCCTCGGCTTCCGGTTGAAACGGCACGATTACCTGGCGCAGCCTGGTCCCGACCCGGAAGACTACCCGTTCATCGTGCTGCTCGCGGGCAAGGGCACGAACGTCGACCGGTTCTGCCCGAGGTCGCTCGAGCTGGCGCGACTCGCCGAAAAAGCGAAGCAGGGGGCGAAGGACGGCCGACGGCGCGCGATGCCGAAGGTCTGGCTGGCGCCGGCCACTCTCGACGCGGACTACCGGGCTCTGTGCCAGTGCTATGCGCGCCTGCTCATGACGTCAAGCCCTTCCGACCCCGAGCCGGCCTATTGTACGAACGTCGAAGCGCGGAGCCAATGGGTGGGGCTCCTGCCGTCGCTCGGCGCCAAGCAGGTGGGAGGGGATATGGGAGACGCCTCCAAATCGCTCGCGTGGTCGAGCCACGACCAGACCTCCGGCCTTGACGTGCTGGCTTTCACCGTGCCGCTCATGCCGCTCCAAGCCACGGGTCTGAATCACGCCGCGATGCCGATCCTGGTGAAGGATCTCCTGACCTGGCAAGGGCTGCTCGACGCCAAGAACGGCACGGGACCCAGCGGCACGCACTGGCCGCGTCTCGAAGACTTGGTCACCAAGCTGTGGAACCCTGAAGCCGTCGAGCCCGCGGAAGCTTCCCGCCTCCGCTCGACCAACGTGCCGCTCGGGGAAAGCCTGCTCGCTGACATCGAAGAGGCGCAGTTGCCTCCGCGGTGGACGTCGCAGATGGATCTCGGCGACAAGCAGCTTCCCGCGAAAAAAGACCGCGAGGATCCTCTGCCTTGGTTGAAGCTCGCGGCCATGATCGTCGTCGGCGTCACCGCTTTCGAAGCGTTCGCCGGTCTCGGCATGCGGCTCGGGCGTTTCATCGGCAAGAAACCCGAAGTCGCGGCGCTGCTCGTCTTCGGACTTTTCGGGATGTTCGGGACCAGCGGCAAAGCCTGGGCCCGGATCGAGTTCAACCTCGTCGGGTATTCGGATTCCAGCATGATGCTCGCGACGCTGTCGCGGGAAGTCGCGCACCGGACCTCGATCGAGTTCGAGCCGAAGCCCAACTTCAACGCCAACGTCGGGCTCGACGCGCTCGGCGAGCCCTGGCTCTGGATCAAAGACCTGAACGAGGTCATGGGCAAGGACGGGCGGCTGCGCCAGGATTTGACGCAGTGGCTGAAGCGCGGCGGGTTTCTGATCCTGGAATCGCCGGCCCCCACGACCACTCTGGCTCAGCTGACCAAAGGCCTCGAAGGCGAGCAGGGAAACGAAGGCTGGATGCCGCTGCCGCCCGACCACGAGCTGATGCGGAGCTTTTACCTGCTGGATGCCCTACCGAGCTGCAACGGCGAGATCTGGCGCGGCTTTCACTACGACGGACGTCTGGCGATCCTGGCCGTCCCTTATGCTTTTCTCGACACCCTGAAGGACCGCGGCCAACCGCCGCCGTGCCAGAACGCGCCGGACAACGAGCGCTCGGTCCGCGTCTTCGTCAATTTGATCATGGTGGCGCTGGCGACCGACTACAAAAAAGATCAGATCCACCTGCCCGAAATCCTGAAGCGTTTGAGGTAAGCGAGCTTTGCCTTTTGCGGTGCAAAATTATCCCGACTTTTTTCCGCTGCTTATGATCGCGGCGGGGACGTCCATGGCGGCTCTTTGGGTCGCCTGGGTACTGCAGATGGGGTTCGTTCGCGGCAGCCTCGCGGCGCTTTGCCGCATCGGCTGGCTCGTGCCGCTGTTCGTGAGCTTTTTCCCCGAGACCGAAACGCAGCAGCTGCCGCGCACGATGACGCTGAAACCGCTGCATGTGCTGCTCGACGACTCCGATAGCATGGGCAGCGGCAACCAGACCGGGGAGCCGAGCGGAGAGACGCAGGCGATCCTGAAG
>JAYVBB010000830.1:0-5635 GCA_043750715.1 Pseudomonadota bacterium
CCGAATCAGATTTCGGGACTGAAGCCGCTCGAAGCCAAGTTCTCGGCGCAGATGCTGAAGGACACGTTGAAGGCGCTGCACAATCGCTCCTCGCAGGCCCTCGTCGACGTCACGCTGCCGAAGTTTCGCCTGCAAAAATTCCAGAACCTGACCAACGTGCTGATGGCGCTCGGCATCCAGAAACCGTTCCTCACGGGCAAAGCCAACTTCACGGGCATCGACGGAGGCAACCAGAAGCTCTTCGTCAGCGCCGCGATGCAGAAGTCGGTCGTCGACGTCAGCGAAGGCGGCCTCGAGGTTCCGCAAGCGGAAGCCGTCGACTCGACGCGTCGCCAGGCTCAGCCCGAGCGCGCCGCGACCTTCCGGGCGGACCATCCGTTCCTGTTCGCCGTGCTCGACAACGCCACGGGCGAGATGCTCTACATGGGCCGGATCGTCAATCCTTCGCCAGACGGCAACTGAAAAGAGGGCGCCGCGACCCCGTGAAGGATCGCGGCGCATCGGTGAGAAAAACGGACGACTTTGCGGGGCGTCCGTGGGGGTTCAGAAGTCGTAGGCGTTGGGGTAGGTTAGCGACTTGCATAAGATGAACGTCGAGAGCGTCTGGTCGTCGACCAGGGAGACTTCGACTTTTTGCACGTTTTCGATCAGGCGTTCCTCGCCGAGATCCGGATGGAGACGCACCTCTTCGTTGACAACGACGGGGTCGGCGGCCAGGTGAATTTGCGTTTGATCGATGACTTTGCCTCCGAGCGTCCAGGTCACGATGTTTTCGCCCCAGATTTCTTTTTCGGTGCGGCGGAGACTCCCGTCGGAGTTCGCGCAGTCGACGGTTCCCATGGAGGCGAAGGCCGCCGTCGAGAGCACGGCTCCTAAAATCGCGGCCACGAGATTCAACGTTGTGCGGGTATTCGGTTTCAGCATTAGCGATCTCCTTTCCCTGTGAGGGCTCTGCTGACGAGACCTGGGATTGCAACCTGCGTACCGTTTTCCCCGGCCGTCCGGCCAGCTTTTCAATGCCATGAAACGCTTGAAAATTCGGGGAGTTGGTAATTGCCCCAAGAAAAGTTTCGCAGCTTTTCGGGCAGTCCCGAAAGGATTCAACTGCATTCTTTTGAGTTCAGGGGAATCTCACCACGAGCGGCGGCTTATGGAACGGCGATTGCAAATGCCAGTCATAGGGACTCAACCCTTGGGAGGATTCACATGTTTCAGCACACTCTGGTTCGCTCTTTGGTCTCGGTTACGTTCATGATCCTGTCGGTGCCGACCGCGCGCGCGGCGTCGACGATGACCACCACCGCTCCAGGGAACTCGTTCGGGGAAGGTGACTTCGGCGTCGGGATCGGCTTGATTGGCGTCCCGGCCCTGTCGGTTTATGCCCGCACGCAACCAGCCCGGCACGTCCAGGGCGCTCTCGCCTTCGGCAACGACAGTGATTTCGCGGCTACTGGAGACTACTGCTTCGACTATCCCCAGGCTCTGGCCGGGGCTCCCACCGTGACTCCGTATTGGGGCGCGGGCGCGGCACTCTTCCATGACGAGCACGACAACTACAACGGCTATGACGACGAAGAATTCAACGACGGCACCTTCGTCGGCGGCCGAATTCCGCTGGGTCTGAACTTCGTGATCCCGCGGACGCCGGTGCAGCTCGGGGCGGAAGTCGCGCCTACGTTACTCTTGACACCGATTACCTACAGCTACCTCCAGGGCGACCTGCACGTCCGGGTGCTCTTCTAAAGGTGCTCTTCTAAAGGTGCTCGGGTAAACGCTTCTTGAGTTCGTCCAAAAACACGAGGGAGTTCCGGGACAGGAGCTTCCTCTGTCTCGTTACCAGCTTCAACGAATACGAGAAGCTCTTCTTCGCGTGCAGAGCCGAGAGGGTGCCGCGGTTGAGCTCGCTCTTCACCATGAAGCGGGGGAGGAGGGCGATGCCGAGGCCCTGGAGCACCATGCGCTTTTGGAAGTCGAGGTTGTTGCTGGTCAGGAGCACGTCCGCCTTGACGTTGTTCTTGTTCAGCATCTCGAGGACGGGGAACGGCCGGGCCTTCGGGTAGTCGATGTCGCGCGAAATGACGACCGACTGGCCGCCGGCGGGGTCCTTCGCCTGGGAGGCGGTCACGAGCTGCCAGGGCACGTCGATCAGCTCGCTGACGTGGAAGTCGCCCCGGTCCGGTCGCGTGAAGAAGATGCCGAACTCGACGCGGCCTTCGCCGATCTCGTTGCCGATGAGGTTGGACGAGCCGGCGAAGATCGACGGCCGCACCTTGGGGTGCTGCTTGAGGAATCCTTTCATGATCTTCGGGAGCACGTGGGTCGTCGCGGCGTCGGTCATGCCGAAGGACAACGGGCCCTGGCACTCCGTCGTTTCGGTGTGAGACAGCGACTGGATCGAGTCGACTCGTTCGAAGATGCCTTCGCAGAGGGCGAAGATGTCGCCGCCCGCCTTGGTGACGCGCACGCCCCGTTTGTGCCGTTCGAACAGCGTCAGGTCCAGGTTGGACTCGAGCTGGCGCACGATCTTGCTGATCGTCGGCTGCTGGATCCGCAGGATTTTCGAGGCCCGCGTGAAGCTGCCTTCGCGGGCGACGACGTAAAAGTACTTCAGATGGTTCAGTTCCACGTATTCCTCAAATGAATAATTCAGATAGATATTATATATTTTCAAATATTGGAAGCATCGCTCATATTTCCAAGAGATCTTCGTTAGGAGCTCTCGCAAATAATGAGCGACTTGCCGCTGAAGCAGGGACTGTACGATCCGGCCCACGAACGGGACGGCTGCGGCATCGGTCTCCTCGGTAGGCTGGACGGCCGGAAGACGCGGAAGCTCGTCGACGACGCGCTGACGGTTCTCGCCAACCTCCGCCACCGTGCCGCCAAAGGCTACGACGCGGAATCGGGCGACGGCGCGGGAATCATGCTGCAGCTTTCCGACGCGTTCTTCCGCCACGAGTGGAAAAAGCTGGGCCTGGACCTGCCGGCGGGCGGCTCCTATGCGGTCGCCATGGTGTTCCTGCCGAAGGCGGAGACCTCGCGCGCCTTCGTCGAAAAAGTCCTCCGTGTCGAGGCGGAGGAGCGCGGCCTGGTTTTCGCCGGCTTGCGCGCCGTGCCCGTCGATTCGACGCAGCTCGGTGAAGCGGCAAGGAAGACGGAGCCCGGCATCGTGCAGATCGTGCTGGCGACGGGCAAAGGTCCTCCCGCCGAGCTCGACCTCCTTCGTTACCGCAAGGCGGTCGAGCGGACGGTGCGCGCCAAAGGCAAAGCGCTCCCCGACCTCGGCCGCTTCTACTTCGCGAGCCTGTCCGCGGAGACGATCGTCTATAAAGGCATGCTCCTGCCCGAGCGCCTGGGCACGTACTTCGGAGATTTGCGCCATCCCTTGCTCGATTCCGCGCTGGCGCTGGTGCACTCCCGGTTCAGCACCAACACGTTTCCGTCCTGGCACCTCGCCCAGCCGTTTCGGCGCCTCTGCCACAACGGCGAGATCAATTCGCTGTCGGGCAACCTCGCGGGCGTCCGGGGGCGCGAGCGCGCCTTCGCGGAATCCCTGCTGCCGGAAGCTGCGGGCGAAATCCTGCCGCTCGTCGACGACAACCAAAGCGACTCCGCCTGCCTCGACAACGCCGCCGAAGCGTTCGCGCTGGCAAGCCTCCGTCTCCCCGAAACGCTGCTGGCGCTGGTTCCCGAGGCGTGGGAGAAAAACTCCTGGTTGGGAGTCAAATCCAAGGCGTTCTTCGAATACCAGGCGACCCAATCGGAGCCCTGGGACGGGCCCGCGGCGCTCGGGTTCATGACCGGCCGACTCGGTGGCGTCATGCTGGACCGCAACGGCCTCAGACCCTGCCGTTACCTGGTGTCCCGCGACGGACTGTTCGTCGCCGCGTCCGAGATGGGAGCTCTGCCGCTTGCCGCGCGCGACGTCGAAAGCTCGGGCCGCGTAGGTCCCGGCCAGATGCTGGTGCTCGACCTCGAGCAAAAGCGCCTGGTCTTCGACAAGGAAATCAAAGAGACCGCCGGCGCCGGCGAGGACTACCGGCGTTGGCTCGAACATCACGTGGTGGACATGGGAGAGCTCTGGACGCCGGTCGCGCTGGAAGCGGAAACCGTGTCACGGTCCGCGCTCGCCGCTTTCGGCTACACGCGCGAGGACATCAAACTGGTACTCGACGTCATGGCAGAGACGGGCAAAGAGCCGACGTCGTCGATGGGCGACGACCTGCCTCCGGCGATCCTCGGCAGCTCCACCCGTCCCCTTTACGACTACTTCCGCCAGCGCTTCGCGCAGGTGACGAATCCGGCGATCGATCCTTTGCGCGAAGATCTCGTGATGTCCTTGACTTCGCTGCTGGGTCCTCGCGGCTGGCCGGGGCGATCTCCCGCGCCCTCGGGCAAAGTCCTGAAGCTCAAGGCCCCGGTGCTCGGGCGCAGTGCGGCGAGTCGCCTCAAAGGGCTGCGTGACGCGCGCTTTCGCCTGGTCCCGTTGTCGCTTCTGGTGCGTGCCACGGCCGGCGAAGCCAGCTTCGCCGCCGCGCTCGAGCGGCTCGCCGACGCGGCGGAAGCTTCCGTCCGGCAAGGCGCTTCGGCTCTCCTGCTCAGCGACCGGGGCGTCGATGCCGAATGGGCGGCACTGCCCGCTCTGCTCGCCGTCGCCGCCGTGACGCAGCATCTGGCCCGCCGCGGCCTGGGACACCTGGCCAGCCTGCTCGTCGAAACGGGCGAGGCGCGGAGCATTCATCATTTCGCGTGTCTGCTCGGCTACGGCGCGAGCGCCGTTCATCCCTATCTGGCGCTCGCCGACCTCGACGAAGACCAGGAAGAGCGCTTTCTCACGGCGTCGCACGACGGTCTGAAAAAGGTGCTTTCGAAGATGGGTATCTCGACGTTGGCATCCTACGTCGGGGCGCAGACGTTTGAAGTGCTGGGCCTTGGCCCGGCCGTCATGGAGACCTATTTTCCGGGAACGCCCTCGCCGCTAGGCGGCGCGACGCTGGCCGATTTGGCCGAAGGCACGCTTCGCCGGCACCACGCCGCCTTTGCTCCCGACGCCGACTCCGTGCTGCCGCTCGGTGGCCGCGTCCACTTCCGCCAGCAGGGTGAGCGCCGCGGCTGGAGCCCGGAAGCGATCGCCGAGCTTCAGCATGCGGCGACGCGGGCCGACGCCCCGGCTTTCGCACGCTTCGAAGAGGACGCCGACGCCGTTTCGTCGCCGCCCCGCGCCCTGCGGCACCTGCTTGCCTGGGCCCGTCCCGCGGCGTCTCTCCCGGAAGAGCAAGTCGAGGATGTGACGGCGATCGTCCGGCGCTTCACCACGGGCGCGATGTCACTCGGCGCGATCAGCCGCGAGGCGCACGAGACTCTGGCGCTAGCGATGAACCGCGTCGGCGCGAAGAGCAACAGCGGCGAAGGGGGAGAAGACCCGGCGCGGTTCGCCGTCGGGCCCTCCGGCGCATCACTGAGCTCAGCCATCAAGCAAATCGCGTCCGGACGTTTCGGCGTGACCACGCACTATCTGGTCAATGCCCGTGAGCTGCAGATCAAGATCGCCCAGGGAGCGAAACCCGGCGAGGGCGGCCAGCTTCCGGGTCACAAAGTCGACGCCTACATTGCGTCGCTGCGTTGCTCGACGCCC
>JAYVBB010000831.1:0-2753 GCA_043750715.1 Pseudomonadota bacterium
GGAACAAGCCGCCACGCCAAATCAGTCGTGGCACTGCACCTTCATAAGCGGAGCGGTCGTCGTCTTGCCCGAAACGATTTCGGTGGAGTACAGGAAGGATTTGCCGTCAGGGAGGTATGTGACCGACTCTTGCTGGGCCAGCGGCGTCACGCTGTTGACCTGAATTTCCTTCACCGGGGTCATGGATGCAATATGCTTTTCGGGGCCGGACAAATCGTAATCAAATTCCAGCATGTTGCCATAAGTGGCCACCATCAAGCGTTTGCCATCCGACGAGATGGACATGTCGGTCACGAACTTGCTGATGAACGGTGATGGCTCGGCCGCCAGCGGGTCAAATTCCAACCAAGACGGTTTGAACGCCAGAAAATTCAAGGCGGGGACTGTAGGAAGTTCGAGAATTTCGAACACCGCCTTGTACACGGGATGTTTTTGTTCTGTGGACGACGGCTCCGACTCCCAGTCCTTTTTGTCCAAGATATGGAAGTTCAAGTTGGGATTGATGAGTTTATGCGTGACCAAGTCAATGCGTAACTTGAGTTCCTTGGGATTCAGCTTCTCCATTAAATAGACGTTGCCGTCGACCGGGTGCACCGCTCCGGCTTCGATGTCTCGCTGCATACCCGTATAGGACACGACTCTTGCGGGTGACAGGCTGTCGACGAGCTCTTCCGGCTCGACGATGACCGCGAGCTGGGTCTCGGCTCTCGACAAGTCGTTATCGCCGAAGTCGCCGACGAACAGACATGATTTGCCAGCGAAGCACGGACCGACGGAAAGGAACTCGATATCGACGGGAGTGAACCCCTCAATGGCGATCTTCTTCGTTCCCGTACCAGTCAGGCTGGTCACATAAATCGACGCATCCGCGCCGTCGTTGATGTGGTAGAGGCGGTCCGGATACTTCGTGGATACGGCCATGCCGCTCGACTCGGCGATCATTGCGGCGTCCAGCTGACCGACCTCGGTACCTGCGTCATAGGAGCGACAGAGAATGGTCGGACCGGTATAACCGGGAACCGATCCCACCACCCGGGACAAGTCGCCGAGGCCGCTCGCGGAGAGCGGTCCTAATTCGAAATGCATATTTTCTTCCGGCGGCGTCTTGATCCAAGCGATTTGATAAACGCCGAAGCCGTCGATTTCGACCGTCACCATGTCTCCCTGAATCACCAGGTTCTTCGTCGTGATGACGTCAAGCGTCGCGTTGACTCCATCAGCGGAGCGCACGCTCAGGGCGATGGGTTGGCGGGACTCGTCCATCAGATACGCGACAGGTTCCGTCGAAGTGCCGAGGGTAAGCTGCATCTTGCCGACGGCGGTGACTCTTTCGTCACCGAAAACGTAAACCGCGACGCTCGCAGCGGCCAGTTCACGCATTTTTGCAAGGTCCTGGATGCCAGCCGTGATCAACGAATTGACGCGCTTCAGCGCGACGAAACCGGCGCCGGAAAGCGAAGTTTCACTGACGTGGAGCACCGATTTTTTGAATAAGGGATCGTCGAGCTTACTCGTTTCCGCTGTCAGATCTCCGGGAACTCCCGCGGTAAACGGCCGGCCGATCGAGCCGTCGTCGGCCGCGACCGCTGCGTTCAGATTCGGGACGGCCTGTT
Source organism: Pseudomonadota bacterium (assembly GCA_043750715.1). Classification (GTDB taxonomy): domain Bacteria; phylum Bdellovibrionota_B; class Oligoflexia; order Oligoflexales; family CAIYRB01; genus CAIYRB01. The sequence goes on from JAYVBB010000831.1 coordinate 1,614, forward strand.
CATCCGCGTACTTGGCTTCTTCGCAGGACCATGCGAGCAAACCGAGAATGCAAACGCTGATAAGCCGAGTCGACATGGAAGCCTCTCTTTCACAATCAGATTCGGCGCTTTAGCCGGAACCTTTAGCAACCCCCGACGTTAGGCATTTTTGCCAGCTCTTCTGGAAAGTTAGGAAAAGGAGGGCTTGCCCTCATTCAGCCGGGCAAGGGCTGCACCGAGTCAGCGGCGCTGAAAGAGCCGGAAGGCGATAAGTAGTAGTTCGACGCAAAATTGAAGGACGGCTCAGAGCGAGTCGAACCAGTCCTGGACGATCTTCTTGTTCGCCGCGTCATAGGGATTGCCTTTCGGCATCGTGCCGCCCTTCGTCGTGCGCAGCACCGAGTCTTTGGCCGCTTCCAACTTCTCGTCGGTGTCGAGCACCGGCGGAATCTTGCCGGCGTCGTGGCAGCTCTCGCCGCCGCAGCCGTGGGCATCCGACTTCAGCAGCTCGAAGCCGGCTGACTTGGCTTCCGGACTGCCGCCTGTGCCGGTGCCCGTCCCCGTGCCGGTGCCCGTCCCCGTCCCCGTGTCGTCGTCGTCTTCCGGCATGCCGGCTTTGATCCAAGCTTCGTATTTGGAGATAACCGTCGCGTCGGCGTCGGCGTTGCCCTTCGGCATGCGTTTGCCTTTGATCGAGCCGAGGGAAGCCTTCGCCGCGCCACTCGATTCTTCGTAAGGCAGTAGCCTGATTGGCAGTAGCCTGATCGAAGGGGTCTCCAGCTGTGGACCTCGACCGTTTTCAGCCTGACTCACGAGCGCAATGTGAGCCATGACCGCCAACTTCGAGGGCTTTGCCGGCCGGCTCGGCGCGAACGTCATCCCTACCGAGGCTGTCTTACTTCCACGTTTAGGCAACTTTGGCCATGACGGCGCCCACCGGACGCACCCCGTCCACGGCCGCATCATATCTCCAGATAGTCGGGCGTTGCCTGACGTCGTCTTGTGGTTGTGGTAGCGGGACCTGGTCGAAACTTTGTTCGAGGTCTCCCTGCTCGTAGCGAGCGGGGGCAATGGGTCGCGGGTGCTCGGAGATCCGCTCGGCCGTGCATGACCCTGACAGCCTCCGGCGGTACATGCGCCACCTTGGGCTATCCGAGCACC
>JAYVBB010000832.1:0-3878 GCA_043750715.1 Pseudomonadota bacterium
CTTCGGCAAAGCCGTCAGAGTGGCGGTGTCGAGCGCATGGACGATCTCCTCGGAGGAGTCGTTGGCGCGCTTCAGGCCCTCCGAGATCACGTAAGGTACGAGCTTCGGCCGAGCCTTCTTACATAACCTGATCGCATTCTCGATGGAGTTGTTCATCACCATCTTCTGGACTGCGGCCATGAAGCCGGAGCTGTTTGCCAGGTCGTACTGCAACCAGTACCTGTAGGCCCTCTCGATGATGATCACCAAAGAGAGAAACAGGACGAAGGTGATCGCCGACATGATCTCTTGGCCACCCTCTTCGAACTTACGCGCGATGAAATCCAGCATTGCTTTCGGCTCCTCCGTGCGCCCTAAAGTTCTCTCCCAGTCCCGCTTCTAGGGAATAAAAACGATCTGTAGAGAGCTAATTCATGGGTTTTACTAAAATTTTACGGATGCCCATGACCCAAGTCAACTCGTCGCCAAATTTTTATGACCAACTGTCACAAAAAGCGGCAGTCCTGGCGTTCGTTTGGGGGGTCAGCTAACATACTATAGAGATTGACCAGACAATTTCGGGAATTAGATGAGCCAGCTCGTCCTCTATGTCGATATTCCCGGCAAGAAGCCCTTGCCGGAGGCGTCGGTTCTAAGAGTTGCTGGCACCGGCAGCGAGATCATCAGCGTCACCGATCCGAAATCGGCGATGGCGGTGATCAAGACGACCTCGCCGATTTCCATTCTGGTGTGCAACAGCCCCGATCCGGAGATCTTCGCGCTCGCGCGTGCCTTGCAGCCGAACATGCGCACGGTTCTGGTCACGGAAAACACGATGGAGCAGTACAGCCGGCATCTCGGCGGAGCCGAAGACGTGATGATCGATCACGTCGTGGCGAACCGGATACCCGGATCGTGGACGATCAACGAGCTGCGCGTCACCGTGCAGAAGATCCTGCGCAAGGACATCTTCGGCATCGACAAGTACCTGGCGCCGTCGACTCCCATCAAGGAACTGGTCGTGAAGGGGTCCGCCGACCGCGAAGCCTTCAATACCACGGTCATGAATTTCGCCGAGGAAAACCGCCTCGGACAGTACATGGCCAAGCTCGTCTTCGGCATCACCGAAGAGCTGCTGATGAACGCGATTTACGACGCTCCGGTCGCCGGCGGCCGCCACCATTACGGCGAGCTGCCGCGCACGACGTCGGTCGAGCTCCGGCCCAACGAGTACTCGACGCTCTACTTCGGCTGCGACGGCTCGGTGTTCGGGATCTCGGTCGCCGATCCGTTCGGCGCGTTGACGCGGCAGAAGCTCTTCCAGTATTTGAAGAAGGTGCTCCGCCGCACCGACTCGAGCAATCTGATCGACACCAAGAAGGGTGGCGCGGGCCTAGGCCTGTTCAAGATTCTCTACTCGAGCCATTCGCTGATTTGCAACGTCACGCCTGGTCAACGGACCGAGGTGATGGCTCTGATCGACATCCAGCATCAGGTGCGGGACTTCTCCAAGATGGCCCGCTCGGTGCACTACTTCGAAATGGAGTGACCATGCGCCTCGTCCTGGCGGCGCTGCTGCTCTGGTCCTCTGCGCCCGCGTTCGCCGCCGGCCACAGTGAAGTCCGCCTCGAGGCGCGGCTTTTGACGATGTCCCAGGCGAAGACCGCCGAGAAGTACGACGTCGAGCAGGAAGCCGCCGGCACGGCCGCCGACTCCAGCGAGTCGGCGAAGACGAGCGACTGGAACACCTCCACCGCCTACCCGCTCCTCGGCGTGATGTCCTACAACAATGGCCTGGCGCTGGGCACGTCGCTGACCGGCGCGGTCAACTTCTTCAGGCTCTCGACCGTCGTCGGCGCTGAAGTCTCGAAGACGATGGAATTCGGGATGGTCCTCGACATGGTCTATTCCACTCACAAAAAGGAAGAGAAGACCGAAGCGGACGGCGCCTCCGCCGAAGAGAAGTCGCACGACGCGAGCCGCGACCTCGGCATCGGCCCCTACACGCGCATCACCATTCCGACCGGAGGCGGCAAGATCGAAATCTTCCCGACGCTCCAGTACCTCCGCCATCAGGAGGACTCGGCGGGAACCTTCGGCGACGCCTCCGAGGAAAAAACCGGCTACGGCCTCTCGGTCGAGCCGGCGCTCGTGATCAACCTGAACAAGAACCTGCAGTACTTCGGGGCGCTCGACCTCGGGTACAAGAACTACACCTCGGGTAAAAAGGTCGACGGCACGGGCACGACGAAGACGACGGGCAAGCTCAAGAAGGACACGGAAACCAGTCTTTCCGTAACGCCTCTCGGCCTTCGCCTGATCCTCTGACGGTCGTCACCGGAAGTCGAGCTCGTGCAGGGCATACGGTCCGAGCTTGAGCTCGATCGTTTGCGTGCCGTAGATTTCCTCGAACCCCCACTTCTCGCCTTTGGGAGAAGTGACCACGCCCTTCATCACGTTGCGTTTCGCTTTGACTCCGGCGCCGCCGCCGCCCTCGATGGGCGCGAACACATCGACGTTGCGGTGGACTTTCACCGTCGAAGGCCAAGCTTTGCCGTTTACTAAGAACTTCGGCGTACCGTTTCGGTCGTTCGAGGGATAACCCAAATGGACGATCATCTGCGACGTCGGCCCGACCGCCAGCCAACTCCCGGCCTGGCTCAGAGTTCCTGGCGGCCAGCTCAGGCTGTTCTTGGTGGCGATCGGCCGAGCGACGACGACGAGTTTGCTGTCGTTGTCGATGATGTAGGAGATGTTCTGGTTGATGCCGACGACCAAACCTCCGGCTACGATCGCGCTGCCGGACGCCGAGTCGACGCCGAGGGTCACCCATTGCTCCGCATCGGCAGGCATCCGCAGGGATTTGCAGACGTCGGCGAGCACCTTCATGCGCTGCGCGGGGGTCATCGACCTCTTGCCCCAGGACTTCAGGGGTTCGAGGTTCCTCGTCACGATCGGCGGAAACTTCGCATAGCTCTCCCAAAGGTGCCGGTGACCCTTGGCATTGCCGAAGGACGTCTTTTCCGTCTTCCCCCCGGTCATCACGTTGTAGAGCAGGTCGCGTCCGACCACGCCGAGGATGACGGCAATCGCCACAGACACGACCAGCCCGACTAAGGACGCGCCGCCTTGGCTTGCAGCTTTCATGCAAAGCTTTCCGCAATTGAGGGGTTCATTCCATGATACCACCCCAGCGCCCTTTCCCGTTGCCTCCCCTCCCCGATCTGCTAACCTCTCCTCTCTACACCGGTTTTTGTTGTCCCACCTCTACGGGAGCGATAGTCATGGCCAAGATCAAAGTAGCGCGTCCGGTCGTCGAGCTCGACGGCGACGAGATGACCCGCATCATCTGGAAGATGATCAAAGACAAGCTGATCCTCCCCTTCCTCGAGATCGACCTCAAGTACTTCGACCTCGGCATGGAATACCGCGACAAGACCGACGACAAAGTCACGACCGACGCCGCGGACGCGATCAAGAAGTACGACGTCGGCATCAAGTGCGCGACGATCAGCCCCGACGAAGCACGCGTCGAGGAGTTCAAACTCAAGAAGATGTGGAAGAGCCCTAACGGCACGATCCGCAACATTCTCGGCGGCACCGTGTTCCGCGGCCCGATCATCTGCAAGAACGTACCGCGTCTGGTGAAGAACTGGACCAAGCCGATCATCATCGGCCGCCACGCCCACGCCGACCAATACAAAGCGACCGACGTCAAGATTCCGGGAGCCGGCAAGCTCACGATGGTGTTCACGCCGACCGGCGGCGGTGCTGCGCAGACCTGGGAAGTGAACGACTTCAAAGGTCCGGGCATCGGCATGGGCATGTTCAACACGGATGAGTCGATCACGGGTTTCGCGAAGTCCTGCTTCGAGTACGCCCTTTCCGTGAAATACCCG
>JAYVBB010000833.1:0-1724 GCA_043750715.1 Pseudomonadota bacterium
TTATTGAAATGAACACGCGCTTGCAAGTCGAGCATCCCGTGACGGAAGAGGTCTTCGGCCTCGATCTGGTCGAATGGCAGCTGCGCGTCGCTTGCGGAGAGAAACTCCCCGCGGAATTCGCGGCGCTTCCCGCGCGCGGCCACAGCGTCGAAGTCCGGATTTACGCCGAGGACGTGAACAAGGCATTCTTCCCCGCACCGGGTCCGGTCGCGGCGTTTCGCCAGGCCGTGGGTCCGGGGCTGCGCTGGGAAGTCGGGCTGGACGAGCTCGACGAGATCACCGGGCGCTTCGACCCGATGATCGCCAAGTTGATCGCCACCGGTGCCACGCGCCGGATCGCCCTCGACCGTTTGGCGGAAGGTCTCAGCCGGACGTTCTTCGCGGGCCCGGCCTGCAACATGGAGCTGCTGAGCCTGATCGCGACCCGCTCGGTGTTCGCCGAAGAAGCGGTGACGACGCACTTCCTGAACGAACACATGGAGGGTCTGCTCGCGACGCTCTCGAGCGAGCGGAAGGGCCTCCAGGAGCTCGCCGACGAGATTCTCGAAAGTCTGGCCTCGGGCCGGCTCGGGAACGTCCAGGCAACGCCCGCGGGAGGCGACGTCGCCTCCCTCACGCAGGCTATTTTTTCTATGAAATCCAATAAGATAGGGGGGTCGCCGGCTAAGGCCACGGGCCTCGAAAGTTTGACCGAAGCGAGCATGACGGCGCGGCGGGGTCAGATGAGAGCGGTGAGTGGCCTCGGCCAAATCCACCGGCCGGGTGCCGCGGTCAAGCGCTTTTGGTATGCTGCTCTCAAGACCAAGGACGGCAGGCAGTTCTGGGTCTCGCTCGATGGCCATCATTTCTCCCGGGAAGAAAACCGGGCCGCGTCGCACCAGGTGACCGGCGGAGTGGGGGTGTCGAACGAGATCGCGGCGCCCGTTCCGGGCAAGGTCATCGCAGTGAAGGCCGAGGTCGGGAAAGACCTGGCACTCGGCGACACCGTCCTGGTTCTGGAATCGATGAAGATGGAGTTCGAGGTCAAGGCGGCACGAGCCGGCAAGCTCAAGTCCCTGACCGTCAAAAACGGCGACCAAGTGAGCGCGGGCCAAATTTTAGCCGCGTGGGAGTAAGAGTGAAGGGTCAGCAGACGGATTTCAATTTCAAGCGCTTCAGCAAGGAATCCGGTTTCAAGGTCCTGGCTTTGGCGCGCCTCGGACAGTGCGAGTACAGCGTCATGCTGTACCTGCTCAACTGCGCGATTTCCGGGTTGGATCAGTTCATTACGACGGAGCAGGAGCTGGCGTCGCTGATCGGCTACGACGACGCGACGCTCAGAGGATCGCTCGGCGAGCTGGCCGGGAAGAACATGATCCGGATCCACTACGGCGACACCAACACGAACGACCAGACGTCGTTGCGCGTCGGCATTCAATACGACATGGCGAAGTGGGTGATGTCCTACGAAGTCGAGGCGACCTCGTCCGACGCCATCGTCTTCCCGTTCCGCCGTCAAGGCACGGCGAAGCTGATGATGGTCGAAGGCCAGAAGAAAGACCCGAGGCAAAAGAAGGCCGACGGCGACGCCTCGACGTGGCAGAGGGTTCTGGAATCGTTCGTCCAGAACCGGAGCCTCGACGACGACGAGCTGGCGCAGGCCGAACAGGCCTCCGAGATTCTGGTCGAAGTGCACCCGGTCGACCAGGTGCTCCTGATGATCCGGCACTTCGGGCTCAGAATCC
>JAYVBB010000834.1:0-2735 GCA_043750715.1 Pseudomonadota bacterium
CCTTAGTCATCCGGGTCAGGACCGACCGCTTGCCGCGTGCCCTTTCCGCCAAGTCGTCCGTCGACAGGTCGACGTCGCTCGGGTTGACTCCGAGCTCACTGATCCGGCTGGAGATTCCACTTTCCAGCATGGAACGCAGCGCCGGCGCGGCGAAGGCGCCGAGCTCACGCGCGACGAAGCGGAAGTAGCCGAGGCGGTGCGCCAGCTTCATGGCGCGCTTCTCGGGCGTCAACCTCGCGTCGCGGGCCACGTAGTCGAGGTCGTGGAGGTTGTCTAGCTTGTCGGCCAGCGCGGCATTGGCGAACGCCTGATCTCCCAGCGTCTCGATCGCGTCCTTCGCCTGCAGGACGTAGGCGACGCGACGCCAGAACGAAAGCTCGGTCGAGCGCCCGAGGCTGACGTAGTCGACGATCGGCTCCGAGAGGACGACGCCGGCTATCGCCGCGGCGGCTTCTTCCGGGAACTGCCGACGCATCGCGTCGAGGCCGTCCCTGGTCATGCCGTCGCCTTCTTCCAAGTAGTCGTGGACGATCGCGAGCACGGCGGAGTCTTCCTGGATGCTGCCTTCGGCGATCAGCCAGCAGCAAATCAGAGCCATCCGCGTCGGATGCGTGGCGTAGGGAAAATGATCGATCCGCTTGACGCCCTGGAGCTTCGCGGTATTGCCGAGCCAAACCCGCCATAGCCTCGGACTGAAGGGAAAATGCGGAAACTCCGTGGCAAGGGCCAGGGCGTCCAGAACTTCCCCGTCCGTCAGGCGGTCTTCGATCCGCCGCACCAGATCCAGGACCGGTCCCCGCGCGGCGTCCCATTTCGCTCTGAATTCCTGGTAGTCCATGCTTTCAGAATAGCATGATATAAGGCGACATGGACCCGAAGCCGCCTCATTCCGTCGCTCTCATCGCGTGCTGGATCGCGTCATTCACGATCATGGTCGTCGTCGCCTTGGTGGACGCGGGTCTCTCCGCGTGGCTGCAGGGAACGATCTACCTTCTCGCCGCCATCCTCTTCGCTCTCGGCTTGGGACGAATGCTCGACTTCGTTTATCTCAAGGAACGCTCCGGCTATCGCCAAGGCATTTGTTACATCGTCGCGGCGTGGGTGTTCGCCGGTCACGCGTACTACCGAATTCGCGAGCACCGCGCCGACCTGGCGCGAGAGGAGAGCCAGCTCGCGCCCGTCGTCGATGCGGTGCGGCACTTTCAGGACGTCCAGGGGAAGCTGCCGGCGACGGTCGAGGAACTCCCGGATTTGCCGCCGCACCTGCCGCTCTTTCACTATGAGCGTCGGAACGACCGAAGTTTCGTCGTGTCCTTCCGCCACGACGTCTTCGTAGCGCACGACTACGAATCCGCCGCCGGCGGGTGGCACGACGTGGTGAAGGCACCGTGACCACGGCGATCTTCTTTGCGGTGTTGCTCTCGGCGATGATCCACGCTTCGTGGAACATCGCCGCCAAGGGGGTCGGTGGCAGCCTCGGAGTCATGTGGGTCGGGCAGTGCCTCGCTGCCGCCTGCTTGTTTCCGGTGGCGTGGCACTTCGGCCCGATCCTTCCGGCCTCCTGGGTCGAGGGACGCTATCTCGTGCTCACGGGATTCATTCAGTCGCTCTATTTCGCTTTGCTGTCCCGCGCCTATCGCCACGGCGACATCTCGGTGGTCTACCCGATCGCCCGCGGCTGCGGCGTCGCATGCACGACGGTCGCGGCGGCCTGGATCATCGGCGAACATCTTTCGACGCCGGGAGTCGCCGGAATCCTGTTCGTATGCGCGGGCACCATCCTGCTGGGTCTGGCCAAAGCGACGCCCGAGGCCCGCGGAGCGCTGAAATACGCGGTGGCGATCGGTCTCAACCTGGCGGCGGGCGGGATCAACGACAAGTTCGCCGTCGCCTTCATTCACCCGGTCGTCTACATCTTCTGGATGTTCGCGCTCGCCGCGCTCGTCGCGGCGCCGTTCGTCCTCAAGCGTTCGTTCGCTTCGGTCCGGGCCGCCGTGACCGTGCACAAGAAGCAGGTGGTCGTCGTCGGCTTCGGCTCGATGGCGAGCTACGTCATCATCCTCTTCGTACTGCGCGAAGGCCCGATCTCTTACGTCGTCGCGATGCGCGAACTCTCGGTGGTATTCGGCGCGGTCTGGGGGTTCGCGGTGCTGAAGGAACAAATGAACCGAGGCCGGCTGCTTGGCGTCGCAAGCATTCTCACCGGCCTCGTCCTGATCAAGCTCGCCTGAGACTCAATGTCCCGTCGAGGCTTCCGTCTCCCGCTGCAGCTGCGCGCGGAGATCGATCCAGATGTCGAAGTAGTTCCAGGCCGGCGGCTGGTTGGCCTCGGGCTTGTGGTCGGCTTTGAGCGTCAGGTCGCCGGTGCGGAGCAGGATCCGACGGACCTCTTCGTTCTGCATGACTTTCGCCCACATGGCGCGACGGACCAGCTGGAAGTGCTCGCCCTTTTCCGCGACGCGGTAAGGCAGCTGCTTGCCGTTGTACGTCACGTAGTTGATGCCCAGGGCCTTCATCGCTGCTGAGCCGACGTCGCCGGCGCGCTTGGCTTCGAACGCCGTAAGCTGGCCGACCTGCGCACGCGTCAGCGTCCACGTGACGCCCGGCGCCGAGGCGCGGGGATCGTTCGGTCCTTCCGGGTATTTCATCATCTGCCAGAAGCCTTCGACGCTCGCGTAGCGCACGCCGTCGATTTCGATCGGCGTCGCGGCGAAGTTGGAGAGGGTCCCGAGCTC
>JAYVBB010000835.1:0-2809 GCA_043750715.1 Pseudomonadota bacterium
GCCGGCGCGGGTTCCGGGGCGGGGGTGGGGGCGGGTTCCGGGGCGGGCGCCGGGGCCGGCGCGGGTGCGGGTGCGGGTGCGGGATCTTCCGGAAACAGCTCGTCTTCGAGGTCACCCGGGTCGATTTCGGCGTCAGCCGAATGATCGTCCGGCGTCAGATCGGTCGAGCGGCCGTACGTTTTTTCGCTGCCATAGTGAGGTTTGTGGCTGCCGTTGCAACCGAACGCCGCCAATGAGGCAGCGAACAGCAGGGCGGGACTAATCGCGGCGCGAGTTTTCATAGTCCCTCTCCATGCGTTGCTTCAGCACTTCCGTCAGATTCTGATAGGCGACCTGGTGCTGGCCGCCGTCCGAGATCAGCTTCTCGTCGACGGCGACGACGCGCGTCGTGCCGGCGTCGGCTCCCGGCAGCATCAGGCGGAGAAAGCGGTGCTCTTTGACGAGGACCTGGCCGCCGATGGCGTAGTCGAACACTGCGACGAGGTTGCCGAAGGTCTGCGCGTGCAGCGCCGCGCGAAAGCCGACGGTCGCCGCCGAGCTCGCGAATTCCACGGAATATTCGAAGCCGCCGTCCGCCCGGGGGACGATGTCGTACAGCCGGGAGTTGCGGATCGAGACGAAGCGGTCGTCGTAGGACGGGTCGGTCATCTCGCGGTAGATCAGGGACAGGTGATCCTCTGGCGTCGATTGCGACGTCATGCCGTAGGCGCCGAGGAAATGGAAGTCCTGCGAGTTCATATCCTGAAGGTCCGTTTTTTCCAGCACGCGGCGGTACTTTTCCGAACCGTTTTCGCCCGTCCAGCTGCAGGGGCGGAGAAAGAGGTTCACCAGGCGGCGCTGGTTGCAGATCCAGTCGTAAGACTTCGCGAACGTCGCTTTCAAGTCTTCGCCCAGGCCATCGCAAAACGCCTGGACGCCACCCTTCAGCTCTGGAGCCGGGCCGTAACAGGTGAGCTTGGCTCCCGTCGAGCCGCCGCCGTCGCCGCCGCTGTCGTCGCCTGTACCTTTCTCGTCGCCGTCGCCTTCGCCCGCACCGGAATCGCCGTCGCCTTCGCCCGGAACGTCGCCGTCGGTTTCACTGGGTGTCGTGCCGCCGCCGCCGCGCTTTCTCGCGTCGCCCGAGCCGGGCGATCCGCCATCGCTTTCGCCGTCGCCTCCGTTGTCGTCGGCCGCGGGCGTCTGAGCTTCCAAATTGTCGCCCGCATCGACGTGCGTGCCACAGCTCGCAAGCCATACGGAAGCCAAAAATATTGCGCGATAACTCATGACCCGCGCATCGGGAAAAACTCCCGGGCAGGTGAGAATCAATCCGGTAAGTATCTAAAATATATGAAGAAGACCGGCGGAATGCCGGGCCAGTTAAGAATTTTTTTGGCGTTTCCCCGGGCCCCTAGAAGGATTTGCCTAGCGAGCCGCTCACCGACGTCACGCCGAGCGAGTAATAACCGACGTTGTCGCCCTGGCCCCCGATTTCGCGCACGCCCTGCGAATGGAAGACCGTCCAGGCGAGCTGGCCGACGCCGGCGTCCCAGTTTCCCGACAGCGAGTAAAGGCGCCGGCTCACGGCATTCAGCTGCCCGAAGTCGGCTCCGTGCTCGTGGTGATCGACGATGCCGTCGTCGTTGCCCGCGCCCCAAGGCGTCGGCAGGTCGGCGTAGCCGAGCGACAGGATTTGCGTCGGAGTGAAGGCGTATCCCGCGGTGACGCTCCAGAGCGTCACGTCCCGGAGGTCGGCCTCCGGTTCGTCGGCGGCGATGCCGTCTTTGTAAATGGTCCGGCCCTTCGCCCAACGCTGTCGCTGCGCTTCGATTCCCGCCGTGAAACGCTGCAAGGTGCCTTGTGAGCCGACGCTGATCGTCTCCGGCTCGAACCCCTGGGCCTTCGGCGCGGTCGGCGCGTCGTCCGCCGCCAGCTGCTGTTGGCCCTTGAATTTCTTGGTCAGGGAGGGCCGGTAAGAAAGCGTCGAGGCGACGACGCCGCTTTTCGCGTAACGCGCGCCGACGACGGGTCGCGTGAATTGATTGCCGTACTCCATGTCGATCATGGTGTTGTCGTTGCCGGCCGCGTTCGCTTTGGTTTTGTGCTGCTCGATCGTCCGGACCAGCGAAGCGCCGAGGCTGAATCCGTGCGGCAATCGGGCCGCCAGGCCTGCGCCGATGTCGATCACCTGGTCCTCGTTCTCGACCTCGAGCGCCATGGTGGAGCCGCCGATTTTGCGCGGCAGTCCCGGAATCTCGGTCTTGCCGTTGTTGCTAGGGAAGACGACGCCGCTTGCCACCAGGCGACCTGTCAGGGCGTGGCTGTAGCCGAAAGTCGCCGTGGGCGACGTCACGTTGACCACCACCGGATCGAAGTCCGGATGCTCGTAGGAGTAGTCGACGTTGATCATGCCGAGTTCGGCGTAGGGCGTCGCCGAGCCTTGCCCCGCGTTGCCTTCCGTCAGGTTCGCGGGATTGTACAAAACGGCGGGCGGGCCGACCGAGAGCAGTCCCGACTCGATGCCCGCGCCCTTGGATTCCGCTCCCGCCGGGAACAGCGGCTCGGCGCGCGCGACGGGGGCAAGCAGGCTCCAAACGAGCAGAAGGCCAGGCTTCAGCGGCATCGTCACTCCGGGATGAAGATGGTCAGGAGCTCGCGGTCGCTTTCTTCGGGATACATAGGAGTCGTGCAAAGGGGGCAAGGATGGGGCGGAAAGCCCTCGAGCTCCAGGCATTCGGTATCGACCCGGATGGACACGGGCTCCGCTACGCCGATGGCGTACGCCACCTGTACTTCGCAGCGCCGCGCCAGGCCGGCGGCCACGATGTTC
>JAYVBB010000836.1:0-4314 GCA_043750715.1 Pseudomonadota bacterium
GATCCCGCTCGACGTCAAGGTCATCATGATCGGCAACGACGAGATCTACCACATGCTCCACGACGGAGACGAAGACTTCCACAAGATCTTCAAGATCAAAGCGGACTTCGATCACCGCATGCCGCGCAACGAAGACACGATCAACGCATATGCCGGTTTCGTCGCGACCCGCACCCAGGTCGAAAACCTGCTGCCCTTCGACACCGGCGCCATCGCGGCCGTCGTCGAGCACGGCTCCCGGATGGTGGAAGATCAACGCTTCCTCTCGACCCAGTTCGCCGAGATCAAGGATCTCACCATCGAGAGCGACTACATCGCCCGCGAAGAGAATTCCAAAGAAGTGGAACGCTCCCACGTCGAGAAGGCGCTGAACCTCAAGTTCCACCGCCTGAATCTGGTGGAAGAGCAGCTCCTCGAAATGGTCCGCCACGAAGACATCCTATTGTCGGTCGACGGCGAGCGCATCGGCCAGGTCAACGGCCTCGCCGTCTACGACATGGGCGACTACTCCTTCGGGAAGATCGGCCGCATCACCTGTACGATCTCGACCGCCGACGAAGGCGTCCTGAACATCGAACGCGCGTCCAAGCTCTCGGGCAAAATCCACGACAAGGGCGTCTACATCCTGACCAGCTTCCTGAGCGCGATCCTGGCCAAGGGCAAAACCCTCGGCGTCGCCGCCAGCGTCGCCTTCGAGCAGTCCTACGGCCTGATCGACGGCGACAGTGCCACCGCGGCCGAGCTCGTCGCGATCCTCAGCGCGATGGCCGGCATCCCGGTCCGCCAGAACCTGGCGATGACGGGCAGCCTCAACCAGTTCGGCGACGTCCAGCCTGTCGGCGGAGTGAACGAAAAGGTCGAGGGGTATTACAAAACGGCCCAGCTGATCGGCAAGAAGAACGGCGTGTACGACGTGCTGATCCCTTATCAGAACGTCCCGAATCTCATGCTCCACGAAGACGTCCGCACCGCCATCGACGCCGGCCGGTTCCGCATCTTCCCGATCCGCAGCATCAACGACGCCTTCGAGCTCGCGACCGGCGTGGCGCTCGGCTACACCGACGTCCACCAGAACGAGTTCCCGAAAGGGTCGGCTCTCGACACGATCGTGCACCGCCTCAAGTCCTTCCGTAAGGTCAGCCACGAGGAAAAGCACCCCGTCGAGGCGACCGCGGTGAAGCCGCAGGCCAAAGCGACCAGAGCGGCGAAGCCCCGCGGCAAGACGAAAGCCTCCGGCTCGCGATCCGCGCGCAAAAAGAAATGAGCGCGCTCGATACCTTCGTCCTCCGGGCGGAGCTCAAAGCCGCCGTGCGGGATTTCTTCGGCGCCCGCGGCGGCCTCGAGATCGACACGCCCGTGGTGGTCCCGGCTCCCGGCACGGAAACCTACCTTCGGTACTTCCCGACTTCGTGGAAAGACGTCCGGGGCAAAGACCACGCGCTGTTTCTGCGCTCGAGTCCTGAACTTCACATGAAGCAGGCGATGGCAGACGGCGCGAAGCAGGTCTTCCAGATGGCGCCCTGCTTCCGCTCCGGCGGCGAGCTCGCCTCCTGGCACCATCCGGAATTCACCATGCTCGAGTGGTACGAGCGCGATATTGGTTATGGTCAGTTCATAGACCAGACCGAAGGGCTGCTCAGGCATACCCTCGAACGGATGAAAAAGTCCGCCCGGCTCACCCTACCCGCCCGGCTGCCCCGGCTGACCGTCGCTGAAGCCTTTCACCAGTTCGCGGGAATCCGCCTGGTCGACGGCGACCCCGAGCTCGCCCGGACCGCCAAGGCCGCGGGCTGCCCCTCCGTTCGAGGGAACGAGGACTTCGAGACCGCCTTCTTCAAGGTCCTGCTCGACAAAGTCGAGCCCGGCATCCAGGCGCTCGGCTCGGTCGTGCTGATGGACTATCCGCCTTCGCAGGCCGCCCTCGCCGTCGTGAAGGACGGCGTGGCGAAGCGCTTCGAGTTTTACGTAAACGGAGTCGAGCTGAGCAACGGCTTCGAGGAGCTTCTGGACGCTCAGGCGAACCGCCAGCGGATCGACGAGGCGAACGGGAAGCGGCGGGCGCTGGGCTTCGAGATTCCTGGCGACGACCCTGCCTTTCACCGCGCGCTGGCGAAGGGTCTGCCGCCATGCTGCGGCAACGCGCTCGGCTTCGACCGTTGGCTCGCCTTGCTCCTAGGCGACAAGAGCCTGGACCGGGTCATACCGTTCCGGAACGCCGGTATTTATGAACAGTAGGTTTTTTACTACGGGAATTGGTAGCCTGCCGATCAAGGACGCGGAATCGGCGGTGAAATACGTCTTCGAACGCTATTCGCTTCCCTTTTTTCCCCAGCTTGTCCCGATGCTCGACGAGGTCGAGCCGAAGGGCATGACTCCCGACCAGGTCGTGGCGCGCCAGGCCGCCACCGCGCCCTTTTTGGAACGCCTTGGCGGCATAGATCCAGTGAAGCTGCAGATCGCCGGACCCGTCACGCTACAGCGGGCGGCGGACGACGGCGTCGATCGCTGGGACTGGGTCGAGCTGATGACCCTCGCCTGGATCAGACGGGTGCGCGAGGTGACCGAGGGTCCCGTGCACTTCCTCTGGGACGATGCGCTGCTCGCCGCGGAAGCTTCGCCCGAAGACGTCACTCGCCTCAAAGCTTTCGCCGCGAGGCTGCGGAAGAACCGCGTCGCGCTGGGCCTTCACTGCTGCTCGCCCCTCCCCCTCGCCGAGCTGACGCGCGTCGCCCCCGGCATGACGCTCGCCGTCGACGCGCACGTCGTCGATCTCGTCTCGCCCGCCGCCGTCGCGATTGCGCGGGCCCACGCTGGTAGCGGCGGACGCTTCCTCCTCGGCATCGTCGACACGCGCCAGGAAACCGTCGACCCCGCCGCCGCCCCGCGTCTGCTCGCAGGGATTCTCGACGCCTGGCGCGGCTTCCCTCAAGAAGCACTGGTCGCCGTCAGCGGCGGCTGCGGCACGGCACTCCACTCCGAGGCTTACGAGCGCGAGGTCTCCGCCGTCCTGACGCGGTGCGTCACCTCGACCGACTGGCAAGCGGTCCCCGGCTTCGCCTAAGATGCTCCCACCAAAACGGGAGACTCGCATGCATCGTTTACACCTTCCCAAGACTCTGGCCCTCGTCCTCGGACTCGCCGCGACCGTCGCGCACGCCGAGCGCGAGATCGGCTGCCCGACCAACGTGTATTACGCCAACGGCTCCTATCTGAAGGCCGGAGACAACTTCTACTATGCGAACGGGTCCTACTTGAAGGCGGGCGGAAACCTCTATTTCGACAACGGCTCGTACCTGAAAGCCGGCGAAAACCTCTACTATCCGAACGGGTCCTACCTGAAGGCGGGAACCAATCTCTATTACCCGAACGGAGGCTACCTCAAAGCCGGAACGAACCTCTATTACCCGAACGGCTCCTACCTCCGGGCGGGCCAGAACTTCTACTATGAGAACGGCAGCTATGCCCGCGCCGGCTCGACGCTCTACCGGACGGACGGCAGCACCACGGCCTTCCCGATCTCACTCTCGGCGAACATCGGCACAGTCGGCTCTTTCCGCGCCGACGTCGGAAGCGACTACGAAGCGATGTCGCTCGCTTTCGAAAGCCTGCTCGCGGGCAGCGGCATCGTCTCCTCGCGCCTCGACACCGACTCCCAGCTCGAAGTCACCAACGTCCGCGTCGTCGTAAACTCCGGCCGGCCGAACGAGAACGTCGTTCTCAACGTCGGCATCGACGGCTCCTATACCTGCGCGCTCACTGGCGCGACGCAGCCCATCGATTTTAAATCCGAGATGTAGTATCTCGGATTCTCGAAGCCCATGGCCATCGACTTCAGCACGTACCTGTCGAACGAGACCTCCCCCCGCGCCTCGGCAACTACGGCAACCACCGCGCCTTCCCGCGCGCCCAGAAGTTCTACCTCTCCCGCTACTCGATCCGCGCCGCCTTCCGTATCGGCGGTTCCGCCAGCGACCCGCTCGACGGCAACGACTGATCAGACGCCGGAGTTGACGGACTGATAACGGCCGAGGCACTTCATGAAGAGCGCCCCGGTCGCCACCACGAAAAGGCTGGACGCAACGAAGGCCCCGAGGAGTCCCCAGAGACCTTCGGGCCGGAACAGGACGCTCGCAGGCAGCGAAGCGACCATGCCGACGGGCACGACGAACGTCAGAAAGAGCTCGAGCCCGCGCGGATAGACCGACAGCGGATAGCGGCCGAGCGAAATGACCGACCAGAAGCTGTCTTCGATGTCGGTGAGGCGCTCGGAAAAAAAGACCGGCGCGACGCAGAGCAGCGCGACGGCCACGCGGA
>JAYVBB010000837.1:0-7821 GCA_043750715.1 Pseudomonadota bacterium
CCGTCGTGCCGCCCGTCGTGCCGCCCGTCGTGCCGCCCGTCGTGCCGCCGTCGTTCGTCGAGGAGGAGTCGCCGGTCGTGCCGCCGTCCGTCGTGTCGCCCGGCGCCGCCGTTTGGATCGGGGGGTTGTCGAGGACCACGATCGTGACCGTGGCTTCGAGGGGAGCCGACGTGCTGCTCGAGGCCGAGGGACGCACGCACTGCGCGACCACGACGTAAGAAGCGGACGAAGCGTAAGCATGGGTCGTGTCGGCGCCGGCGCCGCTCTTGCCGTCGGCGTAGTTCCAGCTGATCGCGCCGCCTTCGCAGTCGCCGTGGAAGGTCACCGTCTCACCCGGGTGGGTGACGATCGGGGTCGCCGTGATGACGAAGCCGCCAGGTCCCGTCGGCGCTTCGGCCGTGACGATCAGGGTCATGCTGGCGTCGGCTTTTTCGCCTTCGTCCGTGGTGACCGTCATCTTAATGGTGTAGGTGCCGGGCGTCGCGATCGTATGCGGAGCTTGCAGCTGGTCGCACTGCCCGGCTTTGCGCGACGAGTTGAGGGTGGCGCCGTCGCTCACCACGAAGTCGGCGAGCACGATGCCCGGGTTCGGGCAGTTGGCTTTGACTTCATTGTCCGGATCGACCGTGGAAGCGGTCGGGCGGACCCAGAAGGGGTCGTTTGCTTTGACTTGCGTCACCGCTTGGTCGCCGACGATCACCTCGACGTTGGCCGAGGGGCCGGGCGTCTGGGTCTTCGCGGTCGCGTCGTCCTGGTTCGGATCCGTGCTTTCACCGGCGAGCTCTTTGTGGACCGTGCGATAACGGGCCGCACAGCCGGAGAAGAGCAAGGGGAAGACAGTGGCAGCGAGGAGCAGCGATTTGTTCAGATTCAGCATGGTATTAGTCCCGGTAAATTTTGATTTCGACGCGGCGGTTCAACTGGCGGCCCTGGTCACTCATGTCCTCGGTCAGCGGTACCTGTTCGCCGAAGCCGGCTGCGATCACCTGGTCTTTTTCGTAGCTGAAGTACTTGATCATCTGGTGGCGCACGGTGCGGGCGCGGCGGAGGCTCAGGCTCTCGTTGTAGTCGTCGGCGCCGTAGTAGTCGGTGTGGCCCTCGACCACGAGCTTCGTGAAGCCGGTCTTTTGGAGGTGCGCGTTCAGCTTCTCGAGCTCCGCGACGGCGCCCGGAAGGACGCGGTAGTCGGAGTCGAATTCGAAGTTGATGTTGTGAAGGACGAAGATTTCATCCGGCTCGGTCGTCGGGATCGATTCGATGCCCGGGCCGTTGTCCTGGCCGAAGTCGCCCGCTTGCGAGACCGGGGCTTCTTTTTTCTTCTTCTTGGCCATCGTCTTGCCGGGCGACCCTTTGCTGCCGCCGATCTCGGTCGTGATGCCGGCATACAGGCGCCAGTCCGGGGTCGAGAGGCCGTTCATCAGCTCGGTGCCGGCGCCCATTTGGCCGACGATCATCGGAGTGAACGAGTAGCGGAGGCCGAGCAACGCTTCACCGGACGACTCGCTGCGTTCCGTGTCGTTGCGCGTTTCTTTGACCGGCTTGGCGCCGTAGGCTTCCGTCACCATCGAGGCTTTCGAGGTCAGCTTGTAGCTGTAGGCCATCGACGCCAGGTATTCGTCGCCCATCGGCTCGACGAGCGAGCCTTCGATTTCGTCGCCCGGGGAGCGCTTGCGGTAGCCTACGTTGATGCCGAAAGAGTTGCGGCCGGCGTGGGTGTCGAAGGCGAGCTCGCCGTTGTAGATCGGTTTGGACGTCGCGCCGGCAGCCGGGTCGTCCTGGGTGCGGTTGACGGTCGCCGAAGGGATCAGGGCGAGGCCCCAGTTGCTCTTTTGCAGGAAGGCCCATTTCGCGTTGACGCGGAAGCCCGTGTTGCCGCGGTCGGCGAATTCGCCGCGCGTGTCGTCTTCATCGACTACCTGGCGGACGACGAAGGGGGCGGCGACGCCGAGCTCGACGTTCGGGAGGATGCCGACGCCGACCATCAGGTCCATGCCCGTGACCGAGTCGTTGGACTTGTTCTTCTCTTGCGCTTCGTCCTTCGCGTAGGGAAGCGTATTCACCGCGTGGCTGAAGTAGAGGCCGAGGTTGAAGCGGCCGGGCGCCAGGGTGTTCGACGAGTTCACCGTGACGTAGTTCGTCGCGCCGGTGGCCGGGTTGAAGTTTTGGGCATCGTTGCCAGTCACGTTCGCGACGGCCGTACCGCTAAAGACGCTACCAATGATCAAGAAGGAAGACAGCTTCCGCTTCATGGTCCCACTCCGCCAGATAGAGCAACTACTTGTGAATCAGCAGGGTCAGCGCTGCAAGGCGGGGGCCAGCTCTTATGGAATCAGAATTGAAGTAAATATAGTTGGTTACCGGGGTGCTGGGGTGGGGCGGCGATGACGAGCCTTTAGCAGGTGTCCAGCGCCTTTACGAAATCGATAGGTGGAGGGGAGGTACCCGCCAGTTCAAAAGCCTCGATTAGGCAGTCGCACCTCGCTCAAGAAGGTGTAAGCTACTAATAAAATGACTTTATTTCACTCGAGTTCGGTTAAAGATTTCTTGCCATTTTCCGATCATAACGAGATGGAGTTAATCGCCAAAAAGGCTCTTTTGTTGTGGATCTCGGCTCACCTTGTCGCTTGCACCGGCTATATGTTCGGCGCGGATCTGAACGATAGGTCTGTCGGCGATACTGCACCAACCTCTGTATGTGGACGGAAGCCCGGACGTCATCGACAGCAGGTTCCTGGCAGTTTAACGGTGGGATGTGCGATTTCAGAATCTACACCCGTAGCCTAAACGCGGCTGAAGTGACTGCCATTGCCTCGGGTGACGGCTAAAAGTCTTGCGTCATAGAACCATTCAGCGAACCCAAAGGTATGCCGCTCCAATTCCCAAGAATGCCCACTCGTAAGATAGGCGTCGGAAC
Organism: Pseudomonadota bacterium; assembly: GCA_043750715.1. GTDB lineage: Bacteria > Bdellovibrionota_B > Oligoflexia > Oligoflexales > CAIYRB01 > CAIYRB01. The sequence continues at coordinate 2,915 of JAYVBB010000837.1, forward strand.
TCTCCCTCGGGAGGCTGTTCGTGAACGACGCTGACATTTTCGTGGAAGTAGAAAGCGAAAAGGCTAAGTCCCTAGTGAAAATGGCTGCCATGACTAAAACTCCTAATATCAAAGCATTTAGTCAGATTTCGCTAACTTCTTGCCGTTGCCTTCCGATGGCTTCCTTAAGTTGTAAAATTGCCTCACGCAGGAGCTAGGGATGATACGTTCGAAAGGTACTGCAATCAGAATGGTTGGACTCGTCGGCTTTGTCACTCTCGCCACGTCTTGCGGCAGCGTGCCGGATCCCGTCGCCGGGGAAAAGGACAAAGAAACCGAAGGTGGAGGCGACGATCCGGCTGAAGACAAAACGGTCGTCGATGGCTCCACCGTTGTGCTGTCGGGCACGCTCGCCCTTTCGGGCACCGGCCTGACCGGCATGAACCTCGTCCCGACCCTGGATTCGATCGTCATGTTTTGTGTGACGTTCGAAGAAACCCCCCGCGTGGCCAAAAGCGATTTCGACGCCACGGGCAAATTTAGTCTTTCGGTGCCGAAGGGTGTGAACTTCGGCTGCTTCGTCAACGACCGAGCGACCGGCAGGACATTGGCAAGCGTCGTCGTCGAGGCCGCCGCGGGTAGCTTCGGTTCAGGCCAGTCGTCGATGGCGCTCGGCGGCTCGCTGGATCTTGGCGCACTGACCATCGGCGAAGACGGCACTATCAAAATCTCGCAGGCGGTCTTGGCTAACGCTGCCGCGAAGCTGGAAAGTGCCATCAACGTCGACGAGATGCACAACTCCGAGTACGCAATGAATTGCCAGGACGCCGGCGACGCCGACGCCAGCGCCAAATGCAAAGAGGAAATCATGGACGGCGGAGAGTCCGGCACGGTTTTCCTGCGCATTCTCAAAGGCAAGCACGGCGACTCGGATGTCGTTGCGATGGGCGTTTGGAAGGACAAAGCTTCATTTGACGCCTGCGGCGGCTTCGACATGTCTCAAGCCGAAGTCGACAAACTCGGCACAGAAGCGGGTGTCGCCTTGACCCAAGTAACGGTTGGCGCCTTCGCCGAAAGCGAAGCCTGCATCAAGCGGTACGAAGGTGAGATCGGTCGCGGCAACATTAAAACCTACTATGCTTTGAGCCAGCTCACCCCGAACGGCGCCGGATTCAGCTTCCGCGCCGACGATGAAGACCACGGCGGCGGGGAGAATCAGGGCGGAGACCAGCAGCAGGGCGTCGAGCAGCAGGGCGTCGAGCAGCCTGATCAGGGTAAGTACCTGGACTGCCAACGTCGTCACGTCACGGGCATCGAGTTCTCTGGTACGGCGGCCATCCTTTTCGGAGCCTTCTCGTCCTCCGAGTCGGCCTCGGGCCAGCCGGGATGCAGTGAGCAAAGCTCCATCAACAGCTTCAGCGTGAAATTCACCAAGAAGTAAGCGAAGCGACGAAATCCTCGGGCAGCACCGCATCCGGTGCTGCCCGTCTTCGCTAGTCTATGGAGCGAACGGGCCATAACTAGCGAAGGGCGATTCCAGGCCGCCCGCGCATCGTCTCGATTCGACCGTAGGCGGGATCAGGCGGCCACATCCTTCGCGTCCGCCTTTTTGAACCGGATCGCCAGGATGGTCTGGTCGTCGGGGATGCTCGGATTGGCTGATTGTTCGAGAGCCAAGGCGGTGATGACCGCGAGCGTCGGCGGTTCGGTGCCGGCCTCGAGTTTTTGCATCTGATCGAGAAAGGCGCGGCGCGACTTGGCGTCGTCGAGGACCCCGTCGGAGAAGGCGAGGAGGGAGTCACCGTCCGAGGGTATGAGGTCGACGAAGTGCGGAATGCATTCCGCAGCGTCCATTCCCAGAGGATTGGACGGTTTTGCGGAGACGTTACCGATTTTGCCGCCGCGAGGCGAATGGATCCACCGGGGACCCGCGATGCAGAGCAGGCGGGCGGACGTCGGCGTCAGAATCGCGAGCGACAGGCTGGAATTCTGTTGGCCCCGAAAGGATTGGCGGACCGCGGTGTCGATGGCTTCGATCAGCTTCCCGCCGTCGATCGCGCCCTTCGCCCAAAATAGCGATTGGCCGTGCCACACCGCGGCGATCGCCGCCGTCACGAGCGCCGCGCTGGCACCTTTGCCCACTACGTCGCCGATGCCGACGACGGCGGTTCCGTTCCCGTCGGTCCAGATCTGGTACCAGTCGCCGGCCATGGCACCGTAGGGTTTGAAGGTGAGCTCGATTTCCCACGAACCGATGGCGTAGCGCATCTCCTGGGGGAGGAGGAGGCTTTGCACGGTGTGGCCGAGGTCGAGTTCATGCCGAAGTTTGCCTCGGTCGTTGAGGATGCCGCGGACGAATTGCGTCAGACGGACGGCAAACGGGAAGGCTGCGATCAGCGCTGCGGAAGTTGCCGGAAGATACCAACCGAACAGGATGAATCCCAGGATCCCTGTTGTAAGAAGCACGATGCACGCGCCGAGCGTCGAGGCAAAAGCAAGCCAGGTGTTACGGATACGGGCCAGGGCAAAGAAGAAAAACGGAGCGACCAGCATCAAAACCACGGAGTGGGAAACCGGCTTGTGAATGAAGCGGCCGGTCAATGCGGAGGATGCGATGGACAGCATCGACAGGTACGCAGGAACCAGCCCTTCCACGGGAGACTTGAGGAATCGGGAGCCTGTAAACGCTCCAGGGACTAACGCTGCAATTTTTCCTCCGGCCAATTTCGTCCTCAAGGCCGGGGACAGGCGGTCCACGACGCGCGCATGACCGAGTTCCACATCGAAAAATGCCTTTACCGGTACGGACAGGGCCAGGACGCTCGCCATCGTGACGAAGTCGACGTAGGTGCCTCCGTCCGCCGAAAGCGGTACCGGATCGGAACCCAAGAACAGCCTGCCGTCGGCAAACCGCAGCGCGGAGTTGGCCAAAAGTCCAATGGAAGGGTAGACCCTGTCTTTGGCGTCGACGAGTCCCAACGTCGTGCGAAGGGATGCGTCCGGAAGTACGTCGTTGCTGCCGAGCCCCGCTAGAAAGGGCAGGAAAGTTGCGGCGGGCGCCAGCGCAAACACCGACGCCGTAAAATGCGGCGGCCTGGCGCCCCTGCCTGCAAAGCTCAGGCGTTCGGGCAAGTCGGCCGTCGACGTGAGGCGGGTCGATTTCGAAGGCGGAACATTCACGATGCCCACGAAGAGCCGAGGAGCTGGCCCGTCCGGAACGTCGCCCAGCGTCGACGCGATATCGAGCGGCTCCTGCAAAAGGGAACGATCGAAACCCTCTGCTTCCAGGAGTCGGGCGATCCGCACCCACTCCGAGAGCGTCGGGGGGCGCCCGAGCGCTTTCAAAGAGCTGTCATCTGTCATCACGACGCGGAGGCGAGGGTCCAGCTTCGGCTGCAAATGGAACTGGGCGGTCGCGTTCAACAAGGGTGTCAGAAACAGATGCTCATCGACATAGGAGCCCAACGACGACGCCGCGAGCACCGTCGTGATGACGGCCGTCGCCGCAAAAATGGCGCCGCCCGGCGTCCTCGTGGAAGCCATGCGTGCCAGGAGGTTCGTGATGCGCTCTTTCATTGAAAAATCACGGACTGGGTCATGACGGCAATGAAGACTCGGGAATCCCCGGGCTCGAGAGGTACGGTTACCACGGGAACGGAATCCGTCGAGCGATCATCCGAAACGTCCGGCGTCTTGCGGCATCCGGAGATCGCTGCAAGGACGACTGCGAAAAGCACGGCACGAGCCGTGGCCGACTTCATGGAACCTCCCGAGAGAACAGGTAGTTTCTCTTCGGCAGGCGCCGGCGGATCATGAGCCCGGGTGGACGATTCTAACTGGCCGCCACGATTGGAAAAATCAGTCGAATTCCAACCGCAGCAGCTCGATCTTCTTCTTCGTCTCGTCCAGCCGCCCGCGCATCGTCTTGATCAGACCGTAACCGCGTTCGACTTCCTTCACCATGTCGTCGAGATCGACGTCGGGAGAGCCGACGTTGCGGACGACGAGCTCCACTTCCTCGAGCATTTCGCGGTAGGTCTCGGCTTCTTTTTTCGCCTTGGTCATGGCGTCGACTCCTCGATGGTATTGATCGTCAAGCCGACGCGGCCGTCCACCAGACGAGCTTCGACGGTTTCTCCGACTTGGGCGTCAGCGAGTTTTTTGAGCGGGCCTCTTTTGCCCCAGAGCTGCGTCCAGCCGTCCTTCAGCCAAGGCGTCGGGTCCTTGGCGATGATCCGCTTCTCGAGCTCGGCGAGGGCGAGGCTCAGGACGGCGAGGCGGGTTTCCGCCGCCCGGCCGATGCCGTGGCGGAGCTGGTCGAAGGCTAATCCGGCGACCGAGATGCGGGACTCGGCGGAACGCTCGAAGCCGTGGCGCAGCTGATCGAGCAGGCGCAGCTTGGCGTCCAGCGCCCGTCCCGCCGCGACAGCCAGGCGTTCGCTGACGGCTGACGTGATCTGCTGGAACTCGTCGACCCGGCGGGTGAGGAGCTTCGCGATGCTACCCGCGAGCAAATCGATGTGGTCGCGCGTTTGCGCAAAGCGCGCGACGACGAAATCGGCGGCTGCGGTCGGCGTTTTCTGGCGTTGATGGCAGATCTCTTCCGTGACCGAGACGTCGTCGTGGTGACCGATCGCGGCGATGACGGGAACCGGGCACTGGGCGATCGCGTAAGCGAGTTCTGGCGCGTCGAACCAGCGGAGGTCGGCGGCGCTGCCGCCGCCGCGCGTCACGACGATCAGGTCGACGTCGCGCGCGACCAGCGCGTCGAGCGCCCGCACGACTTCACTCGGCACGCGGTCGCCCTGCATCGCGGCGGGAGCGAAGATGACGCTGCCCGGGAAGCCCAGACTCTCCAGCTGATCGAGAAAGTCCGACTCGGCGCGCGAGCCTTTGGCGCTCACCAGGCCGACGACGAAGGGGAAGGG
>JAYVBB010000838.1:0-2534 GCA_043750715.1 Pseudomonadota bacterium
AACCAGGGTGGCACGCCTCTGGAAATGATGGCGATCGTCCTGAAGTCGAAAGTCTGCGTCTATGACGTGACGTTGACCGGCAAATCCCTCAGCCAAGCCGAGAAGGATCAAGCCGTGCGAGTGGCGCAGAGCATCAAAGAAAAGGCGATGTGATGACGACCTCCGTGCGCAAGCTCATGGTTCGCACCGCCGCCTCCGTCGGCCAGCCCGTCGTGTCGTCTTCGCTCGTCGCGTTCGACGTCCTGGGCGTCGCGGGACGCGCCCTCAAAGCCTTGCCGCGCGCACTGCTCGAGCCGGGCGTCCTGGCGATGCGCTTCGACGTCCTGATTCTCCGCAGCGCCCGCCTGGTCGCGCTCGCGACATTTGCGGCGGGCGCCGTGATGGCGCTGCAGTTCGGCGCAGGCATGGGCCGTTTTGGAGCGAAGACTTACGTTCCTACCGTCGTCGCGACGTCGATCGTCGAGGCGCTGGCGCCGATGCTGACCGCCTTGATGGTCGCGGCGCGCTCCGGCGGCGGCCTTGCGGCCGAAGTGTCCGGGATGGTCATCACGCAGCAAATGGACGCCATCGAAGCGCTCGGGAGCGACCCGAACCGGAAGATCCATGCGCCGAGCATCTTCGTCCTCATGATGGGTATGCCGCTCCTCGTCGTCGTCGCCGATTTCTTCGGACTCCTCGGCGGCCTCGTGATCGAAGTGACGACGCTCGGTCTCCCTTATTCGCAGGCTCTCGCCAAAACCATCGAAGCGATACAGCCGCGAGACGCGACGTTCGCGATTCTGAAGACGATGGTCGCCGGCTTGGTCATAGGAGTCATCGCGACGCGCGAAGGTCTGGCAGCAAGGGGTGGCACCTCGGGGATCGGTGCTGCCACCACGAACGCCGTGATCCGGGCGACGGTGGGCGTATTGCTTGCCGACCTCGTCCTGACGAAGCTCATTTGGATGCTGGCATGAGTGAACCCATTCTGAGCATCGAAGGGTTGCGCACCGTGCGCGGCGAGAGGGTCATCCACGACGGCCTGAACCTTGCGTTGGTTCCGGGCGAGACGCTGGTCCTGCTCGGTGGCAGCGGCTCCGGCAAGACGACTCTCCTGCGAATCCTGATCGGTCTGGAAGAGGCGACTGCGGGCCGATGCGAGTTCGAAGGCAAAGACATATTCCGGTCGTCGCCGGAGGAATGGCGGCTGACGCGGATGAAAATCGCCTACGCCTTTCAGGGCGGAGCCCTCTTCGACAGCTTGACCGTCAAGGAAAACCTCGAGTTTCCGCTGCGCGAGCACACGAAGCTGAGCTCCCGCGAGCGCGAAGAACGCATCATCCGTCAGCTCGATTCGCTCGGACTCGGGCGCATCGAGCGGCAGATGCCTGCCGAACTCAGCGGAGGTATGCAAAAGCGCGTTGGCGTGGCGCGCGCCATCATTCTGGACCCCGCGGTCATTCTTTACGACGAGCCGACGGCCGGCCTCGATCCCGAAAACGTGCAACGCATCAACGAGACGATCAATCGACTGAAGGAACAGGGTAAGACTTCCGTCGTCGTGACGCACGATCCGGCCTGCGCCGTCGGCGTCGCCGACCGCTTCGCATTCATCCAAGGGGGGCGGGTCGCCGCGTCGCAATCTGCGGCCGACTTCGAGCGCCAACCGGATCCGATCTTGAAACACTATTTCGAGGGCGTCTCATGAAAATCGCAAACACGAGAACCAAAATCGCCGTCGGCGGCTTCGCTCTGTTCGTCGTCGCGGCGGCGGTCGTCGCCGTCATGATGGTCGGCGAGGGCATGGACAGCTTCAAGGCGCATCGACGCTACTCGGTGTCCTTTCCGGACGCTTCGGGTCTGCAGGACGGGGCGCCGGTGAAGATCGGCGGGCTGACCGTCGGCAACGTGCGTAACCTCCACATCGAGTTCGTCGAAGGCGCGACCGCCGCGGTCGCCGACCTGGAAGTGATCGAGCCGCATTTCAACCTCGTGCGCACCGACTCCAAAGCGATGCTCGAGACGCAGGGTGTGCTCGGAGACAAGTACGTGAGCCTGGTCGGCAGCTCGCCGGCCGCTGCCCAAGTCGCCGACGGGTCCCGCATCGCGTCGGTCAAGGTGCTCACTTTCCAAGACGTGACGACGCGCGCCAACGAGATCCTGGGTGACCTCGAAGGCACGATGGTGAACGTCCGTCAGCTCTCGAACAAGATTCTGGCCAAGGGCGGATTGATCGACGTCGCTTCCGATCCGAGGGTCGGGCAACAGCTGCGTACTTCGCTGGAGCGCTTCGAGAAGGCCGGAACGTCGCTAGAGAACGTCGCCGGCAAAATCGACCAGGGTCAGGGTACGATCGGACTCTTGGTCAACGACTCGGGGCTTTACGACGACGCGAAGAGCATCCTCGGCCGCTCCAACCGGAGCAAGGTCGCGCGGACTCTCGTCCAGGAAGCGCTACGCAAAGGCGAAATCGTCAACCAGCCCATCGCGCACTGAATCAGTTCGCGTTCGGATACTCGAGCGTCAGAGCTTTTTCGCCGTCGCTCTTGTTGAGC
>JAYVBB010000839.1:0-3343 GCA_043750715.1 Pseudomonadota bacterium
GCGAAGCAGATGGTGCGCGGTGCCGTCAAGGTTTCCGGTTCCGTCGGCGCCCTTCCGGCCTGGATCGGCCTGGCGAAAGAGATCATCGAAAAGAAAAAATTTGCCGAGATGGTCGACTCGCTCGACCTCAACATGATCGCCAAGCAGGAATGGCCGATCAAAAACGACCCGCGCGCCACGGCGCTCACGGTCGACATGCCGCGCGGGGTGATCCTCGGGGGCGGCGGCGGCGCCGACCAGGAAGCGGTCGAGATGACCAACTCCGCCAAAGAGGGTGAAACCGCGTCCGACGAGTTCCGCGCCAACGTCGTGCAGACGACGGTCAAGATGCCGCTCGACGCCGGCGGCTCGCCGCTCCGAATGTTCAACCCGTACAAAGTGGACGAGCAGAACAAGAACAGCACGCAGGTCCGCACCGTCAACATCCCGGCTTCGCCGGTCGGCGCCCAGCCGAGCAACGTGCCGAATCCCGTCGCGCACGCGCCGACGCCGAAACCGCCGAAGCAACCCAACATGAACGACACCCGCACGTACGATGCGACCGGCAACCGCGACGAGGAGCCGGCGCCCGCTCCCGGCCAGCCGCCTGCGCAGCCGGACGATCTGGACGCGCGCGTCGACACCCCGCAAGGCCAGCCTGCCCCGCCTGCCGTCGATCCGATGGACATGCTGAAGGACATCGGCAATCCAGACGAAGGCCAGCCCGCGGGCGGCGACGACGAGGAAGGCGGCGGCGGCTTCCAGGAGGAAGAGCTCTGGTAGGCCGTTGTTTTGAGGATCAACACATAGGTTCGCCAGGGCTTCAGTCGTAGTTCCGGTGACCGAACAAGATGGAAGGACATGCATGGAGCCCCGAGTCACCATGGAACCTTCCGCAGCCTACTACCGCGAATTCCTGCGCACCGAGCTGACCCGTCGGTGCCGCAAGAATCCGCGCTATTCGCTCCGGGCCTACGCCAAGGGCCTGGCGATCGACGTCGCGGCCTTGTCCCGGGTGCTCGCCGGCAAAGGCGCCTTGTCTCTCAAATCCGCCGAACGCGTCGTCCGCGTCCTGGGCTGCACCGCTCAGGCGAAGCGCCTGTTTCTCGACTCCGTCGCGAAGGACCTGAAGCGCCGCGCGCTCGGCAAGGTGGCCCCGGATCTGCCGCCCGCCGAAGCCGAGGTATCGCCCCTCGGTGAAGACGTCTTCGCCCGCATTGCCGACTGGCAGCACTTCGCGCTCCTCGAGATGACTTACCTCGCGGACTTTTCGCCCAAGCCGAAGGTCATCGCACGCCGCCTCGGCATCAGCGAAGCCGAGGCAGAGGCGTCGGTCGAGCTCCTGTCGTCCCTCGGCCTCCTGGTTGCCGAAGGCGCCACCGTCCGCAAGACGAGTCGGTCGGTGCATACGGGCATGGCGAACTGGTTCGACCTCGACGACAACGGCAACGGCATCCTCGACGTCTTCGACGTCGACGCCAACGGTGACCTCCTGAACGACGGCAACGCCAGCTGCACGAATACCGACGTTTTCTTCGCCGAAGGCGCGGAGTGGGTCTCCGCCACCGTCGATAGCCAGATGCAAGCCGAAGGCCTCGCCACCGTGAAAATGAAGTTCATCACCAAGCTGCGCGAAGGCGCGTCGGAAGCGTGGATCGTCGGCGCGCCCTCGCTGCTGTCCAGAGCTCTGACTCCGACCGGCGAGGCATGGAACGGCCAGCTCTTCGACGACGGGCTTCACGAGGATTTTGTGGCTGGCGACGGCGTCTTCGCGGCGGTCGTCACGCTCGCGCCCGGAAAGTACCCTCATCGGATGGAAACGGTGTTCTTCGACCTCGTGTCGTCGCAGCGCCTTGCTTACCGCCTGCCGTATGTGTTCGCAGGACTCGACGTCAAGCCGATTACGTTCCAATTCGATCCGCAGTCGAACAGCGTCCTGCTCCTGGGCGACCCGTTCGGAGGGGAAATCCAGGACTTTAACTGGTGCATCAGCGCGTTCGACGCTGCGGGTCAGCACGTCTGGCAGTCGCAGAAGATTCCGGCAACGTCTCGAATGTTTGCCGTGCAGGAGAACGTCTTTCAATCGCGCGCCCCGGCGAGCATTTCCGTCCAGGCGATGACCGTCGACCGCTTTCCCGGATACCCTTCTTATCTCCAGAAAGGTCTGAGTTTACCAGTTGATGTTACGGAGTAATCGGGCAAAATCGCGGTATTTCTCAAGGCCTTTCCCCCGCCGTCCGATAAGGGGTTTGAACCCCCGGTTCGGCGAAGGAGAGGTCATGATTCTCAAAGCCTTGTGCACAGTCGGTCTCCTGCTTCCACTGGCGTGCGCTCAAGGCGCCAAGCAGCCGGTTCAGCAGTCCAACGCGAACACGACCGTAAAAAAAGACGCCGGCGGGAATGAGCAGCAGGACGTCAGCGGTTCGAATCCGACGTTCGAAGAGAACGATCAGGTTCAGCAGAACCAGACGGCCAATCAAAATCAGCAGCAGAACACGGATCCGCTCGCGCTGCTTTCGCCCGAGCTCCGCGCCCGCCTGACTCCCCAGCAAATCCAGGCGCTGAGCGCGATGACGCCCGAGCAGCTCCGCGCCATGACTCCCGACCAGATGTCGGCGCTTCTTCAAGCCAACGGCGGCATCCAGGGTGGCACCACCACGGGCACCAACGGCAACGCGGCTTTGACCTCGCAGCTGCTCAGCCAGCTGACGGGTTTGATCACCCAGGGAATGAACGGCGGTGCCGTGGGCGGCACCGTCCCCGGAGCGACCGCCGGCAGCTCGCGTCCGCCCGGCTCGACCGGCCAGCCCGGGCAGCGGGGCGAAGGCGAGTTCGAGGACGACTCCGAATTCGAGTGATCCGCAAGAACTCCGAAAAACGACCGTGATCCCGCCCGGGGATCCGGCCCATTCCTTATAAGGAGCCCGCCCCGGGCCGAAAAGAACGGAAAGGGGCCGGGATGGACCGACGCACACTCACGCGCGCGACGCTCGGGGGGCTTTACGCCGCCTCGCTGGCGGTGCTTTGCTATTTCGCGACTCTGAACTTCTCGGGCGTCGAAGTACCCGAGGGCAAATGGTCTCCCGTGTCCGCGAAAGTAGCCCGCCTCGGCGGCGCCGCGCGCTTGAAGTCGACCAATCAGGCGGCGTTCGAGTCCGGCAACATCGGCCGGATCGAGCGCGACGGCCGCCGCATTGCGCTGAATCTGCGCAGCGACAACGACGACGCCCTGCCGAAATACTGGCGGCAGTGGTTCTACCTCAAGCTCGAGGGTCTCCCGACGGACAAGCCGGTCGAGATCACGGTCCGGGGTGCAGGCCAGTGGAGCTACTACCTCCCGTTCTATTCGTTCGACAACAAGCAG
>JAYVBB010000840.1:0-7493 GCA_043750715.1 Pseudomonadota bacterium
CGGGCTGCTTTCGGGAGCCTACCTCTACGCGACCGGCGCTTGCCCGTGCAGCGTCTCGGGGTTCGGCTTCTGGATGGTGGCGCTGTGGTATCCGGCCTGGATCCTCGCGCATGCCGCCTATCACGGTGTCCTTCGCCTCCGGGTGAAGGGCCTGCCGCGCTGGAAGATCTCGGCCGCGATGCTAGTGGCCTTTGCCGGCATCGCCACGCTCGCCTTCGTCGAGCTCTGGATCGCCCCGCAGAAACGCATCAGCAACCTGGTGCTCGGTTTCATCCACGGCCCGATCTACGACGACTGGATCGCATTCGACGGCGGGCTGCTCCTCGCCCGATCGGCGCACTTCGCCCTCGGCCTGATGCTGCTTGGCCTAGTCTGGTACAAGAAGAGCAAGCTCAACGCCATCTCGGTCGTCGTGCTCGCCGCGACCTGGCTCGTGCTCGCGTCGCTCGCCGGCCAGTTCCCCAGCACGCAGAACTCGAAGGCCGACCTCGACGTCCTGCTGAACGGCACGCTCCAAGGCGAAGGCTTCACCCTGCACTACCGCCCCCTCCCGGTGGCGAAGCTCACGGCCGCGAGCCCCACCGCCGCATCGCCTAAGAAGTCGCACGTGCCGCTCGGTATCCAGCGCCTCTTCCGCGACACCCAGTTCCACATCGCCGAGCTGGGTCAGATCTTCGGCGAGACCGACGGCCAGAAGCCGCCGCACGTTCACGTTTACGTCTATCCGAACGACGACAAGAAGAAGCTCTGGTTCGGCGGCGGCTCGACCGACGTCACCGACGTCCGGACGCCGTCCGTCCACGTCTCGCTCGGCGGCTGGCCGCACCCGACGCTGCGCCACGAGCTGGTGCACGCGCTCTCTTCGGGCTTCGGCTACCACGGCTTCGGCTTTCACCCGAACATGGCCTTCACCGAGGGCCTCGCCGTGGCGCTGGCGCCCTCGTCTCAGAATCTCACCCTCGACGAAGGCGCGGCTTCGCTCGTCGACACGGGCCGTCTCCCGCCCGTCGAAGACCTGTTCTCGCCGGCATTTTGGAAAGTCTCGGGCGGCCGCGCTTACACGGTCGCGGGCTCGCTGATTCGCTACCTGATCGACACGCACGGCATCGCCGGCGTGAAGAAGATGTACGCCGGCGGCTCGTGGGACGACGCGTTCGGCAAGAGCAAAGAAGCAATCATCGCTGCGTGGAAGCAGAAGATCACGACGGGATACGACAAGGAAAAGAACGCGCTCTACAGCGAGGCGCTGTTCCGTTATCCAGGCGTGCTCCAGGATTTCTGCCCGCACAGCAAAGCGGACCTCAACCGGAACCGTAACGAAAGCGCCTTCACCCGGATGCGCCAGCCGATCGGTTGGGATCCTGACGCCGACTATCTCGGCTGGCTGCTAAAGCTCGATCCGCAGGACAAGGAGACGCGTCTCCGCGTCTGGCGGAAAGACATCCGCAAAGTGGCGCTCGACCGTTTCCCTCCCCCGGGACGGCTCGCCACCTGGCAGGAAGCGCTCCATCGCGCCCGCGCCGTGCCGCCGAAGAGCCTGGAAGACGTCGATCTGGCGATCACAGAGAGCGACGTGACGCGAATGATGGGAGACGTCGAGGGCTCCGTGAAGATCCTGACGGACCTCCAGGAGCAAGGCAAGGAACGCTACTTCGGGGAGAGCAATCGGAGGGAAGTCGAGACGCGGCTCAAGCTCGAAAACGGCGCCGGCGGCACCCAGACGCTGGAGTGGAGACGATACCTCGCCGGCTGGCGGCGGACGCTGCCGGATTCGACCATCGGCTCGGGATCCTGGCTCACGACGTACCTGAAAGTGCGCAACGACCGGGACGTGAAGGTGCCGCCTGATCAGCTGGTGCACCTGCTGACCGACGTGCAGCCGGACGACGAGCTACCCCGGACGTTCGCTTTCGAATGGTACCGGATCATCGGGACCAGGCTGATGCGCTCGGGGCATTACGGGTTCGCCGCGAATGCGTTCCGCAAGGCCGCGACGTTCGCGACGGCGGGGACCGTGGCGGTGTTCGAGGAACATGCTCGGCGGGCTGACGCTTACGTGAAGGCGGGGCCTCTCAAGGGCGCCGACGACGAGTCCAGCGAAGCCCATTGACGTCATTCCCAGGCACGCCGAAGGCGAGCCGCTGGGAATCCAGATGCCCGAGATTCCCAGCGCGTCGCTTTGCTCCGCTGGGAATGACCGGAATATCAAAAGGCCGCCCCGGGAACCCGGGACGGCCTTGATTTTAAGCGAGGAAAGTAAAGCTTACTTGATGGTCGCGCCGCCGCCGCCGCCGCCGCCGCCACCGCCGCCGGCGTTTTCTTTGATGATGCAGCCGCCGTTCTGATCGATGACCGCTGCACGCCAGTCGGCGCCGCCTTGTTGGCCTTGTTGACGGGCTTCGAAGTTACCCGCGACGGACATCGGGTCGAATTGGCCGGAGCAGGTGCGGCCGTCGTCGGTGCCGAGCGTCAGGGTCGCGACGTCGTCGCCGGAGTTGAAGACGCGGGGCGCCATCAGCTGTTCACCCGGGGGGATGATGCGGTCGAGGTTCTGGCCGTTGGCCGAGATGATCGCGACTTTGAGGTTGTTGTCGACTTTGACGTAGCCTTGCTCGACGAGCTGGGCTTTCTCGGCCGCGGACATGCGCGGAACGTTCGAATATTTGTTCTGGATGACGCCCGTGCCGCTGGGCTGGGTCGTGGTCGTCGTGGTCGTCGCCGTCTGTTGCTGGGTCTGGGTTTGTTCTTGGGTCTGCGTCTGGGTTTGGTTCTGGTCGACCGGGGCTTGGCCGTCGTCGGCTTGGCTGTTGCCGAGGCCTTCGCCGTTGGCGCCTTTTTTGTTCGCGTTGCTGGATTTGCCGCTAGTGGAACCAGTGGCTCCGGTTTGCGCGGTGTCGCCCGATTTTTCGCAACCAGCGAAAGCCAACATGCCGATCGTGATCGTCGCAATGAAGACGTGTTTCATGATGCTCGTCCCTCGCTGTTAGAAAATTTTCACACTGGGTTCTTACTGGGAGACATTGCAAACAAGAGGCCAACCCCAGTGGTCCAGATATCGGCTGGTTACCGGGAAAACTTTCGACAAAGGTTTGGACGAGGTGAGCAGTAGACAGTCACAAACGCCTTTACCCAGACCTGAACTGTCGGAAAACACGCGTAAAACCGCGTTGGCGAGCAAACGGACGGGGGTGTTTTCCCTTTCGACAGCCTAGGAACTGGTCGGCGGGTTGGGGGGAAGGTCGCGAAGTTCGTTGGGAATTCATTCGCAATTAAACTTTTGGCCGGGTCTACCGAAGCAGTCCTCAAGGGTAACACCCCGATTTATGAGGCCTGCTTGCGGATCATACATATATATCCCGCAACTTCTTTGACTCTCGCCCTAGCGAGCGCCGCGGCGCTATCCGGGTGCTGGGTCAAGAAGACGACGTGCCGTGGCCTTCATTCGGTCATGGGCTCGTCGTGTTCCGCTTACGAAGGCGACAGCGCCGCGGGCGATGAAGAGCCGGTAACCGTGTCGGGCGGCGCGCAGCCGGACGCCACGTCGGGCGGCGTCGCGCCGATCACCGAAGACGTGACGGAGACCGTCGTCGGTGAGGGGTTCGCGCTTTCGCGCCTCGCTCCGGAGCAGCTTTCGAACAACCTGATGGACGGAACGCTCGGCACCGTGTTCAGCCCGTACCGCTCTTACGATCCTTATGCGGGCCAGGAGGTCGACTACTTCAACGTCGTCTACGGCGTGCCGCTAGGTGGCATCGATTTTCAGACTGCCACAACGCGCGACCCTTCGACGAAAGCCCAGACTCTCCTCGTCGGGCGCGTGATCTCGGCGCAATTCGCGGCCTGGACGTTTTGGAGCGAGTACACGAATCCGGGCAGCCGCGTCGTCTTCGCCAAGTGTGACCTGGACCACGACCGCCCTTTCGGCGCGACCAACGATGACGCGCTACCGGCGAACCAGCAGCAGCAGATCCGCGCCGGCGAAGTCGGGTGGAATGCGCAGCTCGACGACCTCTACTGGCGGATTTTCTCGCGCCCGCCGACCGAGACCGAGCGCTCGGCCGTCAAGGCTTCGTTCCTTGCAGTGTTCAACCAGGAAGGCTACCCCCAGGCCGGCTGGATCGCCGTGTTCTACGCGCTGCTTTCGACGGAGGAGTTTTGGCACACGTGATCACACGCCGCGACGTCCTCAGAGCCTTGGGCCTCCTTGGCATTGCCGCGCCCATCGTCCACGGCATGGCTCCGCTCTTTCCGGATCTCGGCAGCCAGGCGTTCGCCTCGGGGACCAAGAAAAAATTCCTGCAGATCTTCTTGAACGGCGGCTGGGACATGGTCCTCTCCACCGATCCCGCGGTCGCGGGCGGCGCCAAAGCGTTGGGCGGCCAATACGAGCCGGCGTATTACACCGCCGGCGGCCAATATCCCGGCGCGCCGGCCACCATCGCCGGCAAAAACAACCTGATCATCGGCCCGGGTCTGACGCCCGCCGCCTCGGCGATGGCGTCGGTGCCGACGGCCTTCGTCAACGGCATCTTCGTCGAAGTGACGGCGCACGAGCTCGCCGTGAACTACCTCTACTCCGGTCAGCCGAGCCTCTCGCGCTCTCGGGAATATCCAGCGATCGTCGCGACGATGGCCGACCGCACCGGCGGCTTCCCGGCCCACGTCATTCTCGGCGGGCCGATTCCGCTTTCGACGACCAAGAACACCAATCCGCCGCTGCAGTCCCTCGACGCCGAGACGTTCAAGAGGATGCTGGCCGGCCCTTTTACGCCTGACGGCGAAGACGGCCTCAAAGACTCGAGCTACGATGCAGCGCACGCCCTCATCGCGACGCTCAACGGCGAGTATTCGAAGCGCCTCGGCAACGCCGCAAAAGGTAGCCTGTCAGCCTGGAACGCGTCCGAGGCCGGCCTCGGAGCGCTTTACGCGAAACGCTTCGACAAGCGGCTCGACATCACGGATCTGCGTACGGCCTTCCAAGCGGCGGAAGGCGACAATGACAGCATCGGCTCGCGCCTCGCCACCGCATTCATGGTTCTCAAAGAAGGCGTCAGCCGCTTCTGTACCGTGAACATGGACGGTTTCGACACGCACCAGAATCACTTCTCGACCCATTTGCCGCTCATGCAGAGCTTCGCGACGAGCCTCGGCGCTTTGCTTACCTATCTCGCCGCGACGAACGACCCGGACGAGCCGACCAAAAAGCTGATCGAAACGACGACGGTCCTCGTCAGTTCCGAATTCAACCGCACGCCCCAATTCAACGGAGCCAACGGCACCGACCATTGGCAGACCGCCTCCGCGATGCTGTTCGGCGGCGGCGTCGCCGACAACACGCGTTTCGGCTCGACCGACGCGAGCGGCAACGCCCAGACCCAGGCGGCGGTCGGCGGAGGCAAACTCCTTCCCGAGCACGTCTCGGCGACGATTCTCCGCGCCCTCGGCTTTACCGCCGACGCCGACAAGATCAGCGGGGTGAACGTCGATGCGCTATTCACCTAAGCTTCTGCTGCTCGCGGCCCTGTTCTCCGTCCTCGCCCCCGCGGCCAAGGCCCAGGACGCGACTGCGGCGTTCCGCTTCTACTCGAACGCCTTGCGCGACCACATGCCGTCGGTCGAGGAGGCGAAGGAGTTCTACGCCGCCTCCGACAAGAATGCGGCGCTGGACGAGTTCATCGCACGATGGCTCGGCGAGGACGCTCACGAGAAGCGCGTCGCCCGTCACTTCAACGACATGTTTGGTGTCAATCCGTACTTCTTCCTCGTCGACGAGGCCTTCGACCTCAGAGCTTTCGATCCGGCGGACGCCGACGTGGCGCCGCCCGACCTGAACGAGGCGGGCGACTATTACCTGTCAAAAGACGTCAAGGCGACCTGCGGTTCGATCTCGCGGAACGTCCCGGCGTGGTTCACCGACGGCACCATCTCGATCTGCTCCAATTCGGAGTCGATGATCCTCCAGCAAAATCTGGGCGACGCCGACCCGAACAATGACATCAACTGCGCCGACGCCTTCGGGAGCGGAGGCATCCGGAACGCCGTCTGCGGCTGCGGCCCCGAGCAGATCCTTTGCTATCCACGAGCCGACAAGAGCAAGGCCGTCGCCGGCGTCGTCCGCGAATGGTCCGACCGCTCGGTCAAAGCCTACGAAGACGGCTGGTCCTGGATCGACCTCATCGGCGGCGACACCTTTTATGGCGACCGCTGGCTGTATCATCACTATCTCCACACGCAGCGGGTCGCCGTCCTGCTGACTCCTCCGTCGGCCGTCGAATTGACCTTCCTGAAGGCGCTGCCGCTCGACGCCAAGGTCGAAGTCACCCTGCCGTCGACCGGCGTGGAGCGTGCCGGGGTCGTCACGATGCCGGCGTTCATGAACCGCTTCAACAATTTCCGGTCCCGCGTCCGCGCGCTGAGCAACGAGTTCCTCTGCAAGGACGTCGACGGCTCGCTCAACACGGACGGCTACGCAGCGTTCAAGAACGCCGATCTGTCAACCTTCGACACCGACCACGGCAAAAAGGAAGGCTGCGCGACTTGCCACTTCGGCATGGATAACCAGGGCTCGACGCTGCTTGGCTGGTCGGCCGATGGCTACTACGAAGCCTGGGACCCCAAATCGATGGCGGGGCACGTCTTCGGAATGGACGGCAGCGGCCCGCGCTTCCTGATGGACAGCTACGCGACCCGCGCCGACGGCTTCAATGAATGTATGGCGAAGAAATCCTGGGAAGGGTTCACCGGCGCCAGCTGGGACGTCCTCACTGCCGCCGAGAAAATGGATCTGGTGAGCCAGGCGACGCTCGGACCCCGGCAGGCGATCCGCGGCGTCCTGACTTCGGCCGCGATGAAGAAGCTCCGTGCTTCGCCCAACACGACGGTGACGAAAACCGTGCCCGTCGTGCTCGACTTCGCCAAAGACGTCGCCCCCATCATCGCACAAAGCTGCGCGGGCGGTGCCTGCCACTCGGACGGCAACGGCCGCCCCACCTCGGTCTACGTCGGCAACGAAGCGAACTTCAAAAACGCACCGGCGATCCGGATCTCCGGCGGCTCGATGCCGCCGGCGGGCTCCGGCGTGACGCTGAGCGCCAGTGACCGCAATAAATTGCTGATTTTCCTTGGCCAATGAGCCCCACCCTCCTATAACTTCAGGAGAACCATCGTCCGGGAGCTCCCGATGCCGAGCCTGTTTCGCCGCGCCGCGCTGGCCGCCTTTCTGCTGTTGTCGTCGACCGGGTGCGTGACTTTTACCCATCCCGCCGCGGGCCCCGACTCGCTCGCGACGCAAAAGGCGCAGCTCGAAGGACCCGGTGGCTTTCTGGCGCTGACCGCGTCGTTCGACCTCAAGACGTTCACCACCTACCCTTCCGTCGAGATCGAGATCACCGACGACCAAGGGGCGAAGACCACCCTTAAGATCGGGGCCGACGACCTGCTGGCTTTCCCCAAGGCCCAGGAGACGGTCCCGCTCGTCTTCGCCGTGCCGGTGG
>JAYVBB010000841.1:0-2781 GCA_043750715.1 Pseudomonadota bacterium
GGCGCGGCTCCCCCTTCTCCTCCCCTTTCTCCCTGCTGAGGACGATTCCATGCTGCGCCACCTGATCCCTTCATGCCTCATCCTCGCGCTCGCCGCCTCCGGGTGCCGTGCGCGTATCGACAACGACGACCGCCGCGACGACTCCGAAGGCCAAGAGCCGAAGACGGAGACTCCGGTCGAAGAGCCGGCCGCGGAGCCTGCCCAGAAAGCGGCCCCGATCGATCCCGGGACGCTCACGTTCCTCGAAACCAACATCGACCTCGTCGGCGATTTCCGCGTCTCGAAAGTCGAGCGCGACACCAACGGCAACTACTACGTCGCCTTCGTGACGGCGACGCCCGCCTATGCCTTGATCAAGTTCGACGGCACGGGCAAGGAGCTTTGGCGGTTCCCGACCCTCGAGAATTCGACCGTCGGCACCGACACTCCCGACAAGGTCGGCTCCTATCTGCTCGGTCGCCTGAGCGACATGCACGTCAGCCCCGCAGGTGACGTGTGGCTTCTCGGCCTTCGCGACCAGGGCGTCGACGTGAAGGGAATGGACGGGCGCCTCGCGAATTTTGCGTCGGTGACCTGGAAAGCGACGCAGTCCGTCGGCCCCGTAGACTACCTGTTCGCGAACGTCGTGTTCATGACGCGGATCCTCGGCGCCGGCAACACCGCCGACGCGCCGAAGATCGCCTTCGAGACCAAGCTCGCGGCCCCCGTTTGGTGGACGCCGCTCGCGATCCGCGCCGGCGACGACGGCAGCATCACTCTCGAGTCGTCGAGCGGCGGAGTCCAGCAAGTACAGACCGTCGATCCGACCTTCAGCAAGGTTTCGGCGTCCTCCTGCTTCGTGACGGAGACGCCGCACGTTTCCAGTGGCAGCGACCGTCTTCTGAGCGTGGCGTTCGCCGCCCCGCAGCCGGTCGTCGACGCCATGATCGCCCCGCTCCCCGCGACGTTTTCCTCCGATTTGGCCGCGGCAGCCGACTTCAAGAAGGCGGCTCTCGAAAGCCTTGCTGCCGGCAGTGGTCGCTGCTGGGACCTCATCGGGACGCGCGTCATGCCGGAAGGCATCGATTCGTTCCGGATTCAAATGCCGAGCATCCTGGCGGCCGGTCAGCGCATCGTGTCGCGCGTCGAAAGCCTGAAAGACCTGCTGTCTGGCGACGACGCTTACGAGGAATTCGACTTCGTCTTCCCGGGCGCACCCGTCTTCTTCGCTGGCTCAGGCGGCCTCCTCTACCTCGGCCTCGGCGACGCCGACCTCGTCGGCAACCGGGACCTGCTCGTCGGCAACGGCCGCACGACCGTCCCCAAAGGCTGGACCGTCGATCTCGAGACCAACGCCCAGCGGGTGCCGGAATCCCTGGCGACGCTCACTGCAGCCGGCGGCAGCGATCTGGCTGTTGCATGGACCGACCTGCACCTCCAAGGTGAGACCAACGAAGGCGACCGGGCGCTTCGCCTGGCGCGCCTGCCGACCGCAAAGCCGAATCAGAAAGAGAAGACGCTCGTCTCCTTCGAAGTACCGCCTACCACGGGCCACTCGTCGTTCTCCAGCGTGCAGCTCGCCGACGCTTCCGCGGGCCGGCTCGCGGTGTTCGCCACGGTCGGCACGCAAGACCCTGCGACTCCCGGCCGCATGAAACAAGCGACGCTCATCATCGGATTCACCAAATAACCAGGAATTTTCCGCCATGCGCACTTTGACTTACTTCCTCTTCGCCGCTTTGATGACGACCGCCTGCTCGAAAGGCAAAAACAAGAAGGATGCTTCCGAGACGCCGGCGCCCGAAGACGCGCCGGTTGCCGAGGAGCAGCCCGAGACGGCCGAGCCCGCGAAAGACACCGCCAAACTCGTGCCCGCCACGGCCGAGGTATCGGAATTTCTGCAAACGAGTCCCGGCACCGATCAGCCGGTTCGCAAGGACGCGGCGCAAGTGCTGCTGACCAACGACCGGGGCGACGTCGTCCTGGCCGGAGTCACCCGCTCGAAAATCACGCGCGAGCCGGCGCTCGGCGGCGACCTCTTTTTCACGCGCTACCACATGGGCCAGGGCTGGAGCGATCTGCCGGTGCAGGTTCCGGTCGACGTCCCCCTTTCCCTGCTGCCTCCGCCCAATCCGGAGAACCCGTCGGAGAAGCCCAAGCCGTTGCCGACTCCCCTGCTTGCCGCGCGCGGCGGCCGGCTGCTCGAGTCGGGTAAAGCGCTGGTGGTCGGTGAGCTCGTGGGTACTTTCTTCTCGCCGGCCCAGCTGAATCTGGCCGAGACCAAAGACGCTTCACGGACGGTTTTCTTCGCCGCGATCGGCGCCTCGGAAAATGGCATGATGAAATCGGTCCGCTACGGACTGACGGGTGAGAATACGGTAGTCGCGACGGCTGCGCCGAAGACCGACGCGACTTTCCTGATGACGGGCTTCACGACGTCCGGCTTACGCAAAAACGGCACCGGCGTGGTCGAGACAGAGACGACGGCCCCGTCGAACTATCTGGCGGAAGTCGACGCCGAGGGCGACATCGTCCGTCATTTCGCCTGGCCCGTGACGAGCGTCACCGGCGTGGTCGACAACGTCAAAGCGATGACCGCGACGTCGAACGCGGCGTTCGTCGCTTTCGAGCGTCAAGACGGTGCCCAGGTCCTGGTGAAGGGCCTGCGCCTGCCCCCGGGGGCGACCACGTTCATCGATTTGCCCGAAAAGGAAGTTTGTGCCGAGGCTGCCGTCGGTGCGAGCAAAGTCCGCGTCGCTTCGGTCGACGCCACTGAGACGGAGCTCGTCGTCGCGGTCGAGA
>JAYVBB010000842.1:0-6790 GCA_043750715.1 Pseudomonadota bacterium
CGTCAACGCTCAAACCGGTGCAACGAACAACTACGCGGCGAGCTTCCTGGGAAGCGTGGGCATCGGTACCTCCAGTCCGTCCTCGATCTTCCAGGTCGATCTCGGCTCGGGCACGGGCGGCGGAGTGGGATCGTTCCTATCAACCAACATGGCCACGCTCAACTATGCGAACATTTTTGTCGGCAAAGCCGCGACCGGCAACCAGTCGGCCATGCTCGGCTACTACTACGCGGGCAACCCGACGTCGTACCTCTACCTCAACAACACCGGAGACGCGCTCGTGTCGAACAGCCTTGTCCTGAGACAGGGCGGCAACGTAGGTATCGGCTCGACGGCCCCGATGAAAAAACTCGACGTAAACGGCTCGGCACAGTTCAAGGGTAGCGCTTCCTCCGTGCTCAGCGGCCAAATCGACCCGACGGCCAGCTCGGCGGTCATGGGCGTCGGTACGCAATTCCTGAGCGAGCTGTCGGTCGGAGACCGCATCTCCGTTTCCGGTGAAACCCGGACCGTCGTGGCTATTGCCGGAAACACGAACCTCACCGTCGACCTGCCCTTCTCGAACAACGCGAACGACGTCTCGCCCGACCGGTTGCCGGCGGCTCTTTTGGTCGCCGCCGCCGGCTCGACCGACCTCGTAGTCCAGGACAACGGCCTGATCGGCATGGGCTTCCCGGCGCCGACCGCCAGGCTTGAGATCGGCGGCGACTTGAAGGCGGGGATCACCGGGACGGTGGCCGTCGGCGCGGCCTCTCCGAACGTTACCGGCGCGGGCACCAATTTCCTCGCCGATTTCGCGCCGGGCGATGCGATCAAGATCGGTACGGAAGCCCACAACGTGGCCTCGGTCAACTCCGCGACGTCCCTGACTCTCGCCGAAAACCACATCGCCGGCGCTGGCGGTGTTCCGGCTTTCCGCGACAGCAGCCTCTTGCGCCTCAACACCGGGGCCGGGAGCAACAAGCTGACCGTGGACCGCTCGGGCGACCTCTCGACCGTCAACCATGTCCTCCGCACCCCGGCGAACGACTACCTCGACTCGACCTGTGTCGACGGCTCCCTCTTCACGAATCCCGCCGGCGACAGCGTCTATGCCTGCCTGGGTGGGCAAAAGACCCTGGTCACGTCCCAGAAATCGCCCCTGATTTTCGTCACTAGCGCATCGTACACGGGGAATCTCGGGGCGTCGCCCAATGCGGGCGGCTACACCGGACTGGCGGCAGCCGATGCCATTTGCCGTTACCATGCGACGAACTCGGGCCAGACCCTGATTTCGGGCATCGCCGGCTCGTTCAAGGCTCTTCTCGCGACCTCGACCGTGCCTGCCTTCAACCACGTCAAAGTCATTCAGCCTCTGCTCATGCTGGACAACACCAACGCTCTCTCAGCCGCGTTGATCGTGGCCGGGCAAGCCCATCAAGTCTACGGTGGCTACTCCGCGCTGAACGCCCCGTCGAAGACGGAGACGGGCGCCAACGCAAACACGCTCACGACCTGGACGGGTTTTAGCAACTTCTTTGGCGCGCCTGCCAGCACGGCCAATACATGCAACGACTGGACTTCGACGGCAGTGAACGGCGGCTACGGCGACCAGACCACGGTCGGCAACTGGGTCTGGTTTAGTAGCGCGGGCGCCTGCGCCACGGCACGTCGCCTTTACTGCATTAGCCAGTAACGACCGCCGGCCGTCACCAGGTGTACCCCGTCGCGAGGAGCAGGGAAGTCAGCGTTTCCGTCAGACGGCCGTCGACTTCCGCGTCGCGTTCACGAAAACGGACGGCGCCCCAGTCATAGGCGACACCGGTCGCGATGGTCAGACCCGTCGGGCCGAACGCCCGCACGTAGCTTTGCTCGACGTTGAAGTAGTTGCTGCCCTTGAGCTTCAGAGTCGGCGAGCTCAGGAGTTGCTGGTAGGCCAGGCGACTTCGTAAAGTGTCACGCGGGGACGCCAGAATTTCCAGGTCCGAGCCGATGGTCGCGCCGTAGCCGACGTGGCGGCTCAGCTCGAGCGTCCGCTCTTCGGTGGGCAGGAACAATTCGATGCTCCGCCGCGTCACACCGAGCAGCGGCTCGATCGTCACGCGGCGGCCGAGAGCGATGAGGTAACTCGCGGAGAAGTTCAGGCGGTCGTTGACGTACTCGAGCTCCGGTTGCAACGCGTCGCCGCCTCCGGGCGTGTCTCCGCCTTCGAACACGGTCGCGGTCTTTCGGGTATAGCCGGCCTCGAAGGAAAAGAGCCCCGTCAGGCGGGCATACATGTCGTAGGAGCTGAAGAGGAGAACATTCAGCTGCGGCTCCGGCTCGTAGCCGCTGAGCCGGGAGGTCAGGAGGCTCGGAACCATGCCGACCCGGACGAAGCGAGGCGCTCTCTTGATCGGGCCGCTGTTGACGTCCCCGGAAGTGATCTCGAACTCATGGACGGTCGCCGGCGCCGTTTCCCTCATCGGCGCGAGCGACGCCACTTGCAGCCGGTATTGGCCCGTGGTCCAGTTCGCCGGGTATTTGAGCGTCGTTCCGGGGTAGTTCGGTTGGTCGAGCAACGTCTTCCATTTCTTGCCGTTCTGGACCGCCACGCTGACGCGAAACGCTTTCGCGTATTCCGGTCTGCTCCAGCTGAGACGTCGTTGGTCGAGTTCGTCGTCGTCAGGAGACAGGATTCGAGGAGCCTCCGGCGAAGCGCCCAAAAGGACGAATGCCCGGCGCGCCTCAGGCGCCTCTCCGACTGGTTTCCCGGCCGCCTCGGGCACGACCTGCCAGGAATAACTGGCCCCGACGGGAAGGTCGATGGCGGCCTCGTTCGAAGCGACCTTACGTTTGCGGAACGGCTTGCCTCGGGAATCGAAGATCTCGAGCTTGTAGTCGACCCCTTCCGGGACGGCTTGCCAGGCAAAAGTCACTGCGGCCGTCGCTTCTTCGCCGGACTTGATCTTGCCGTTGGGGGCCGGTTTGAGCGCGGCGAGGGCTTGGTAGGGAACGCGCAAAGGTTTGACCGGGCTCCAGGGACCCGGGACGCGCCGGCGGTCGAGCGACCGCATTCTGAAGTTGTAGAGCCCCGGAGTGAGAGGGCGCTCCCACCGCGAGGCCGCGACCGTGTCGACCTGCGGAGGCTCGCCGGAGGCGCCCGTCTTCAACACCTCGACTTGGTAGCTAGTGGCGCCTTCGACCGGATCCCACCCGAGATCGACCGCGCGCGGCGCGTCTTTGCCTTCGGCGAACGTTCCGAGAACGGCCGAGGCGCCGAGCGCTGAGATCATGAGAATGGTGTTGAAACGCACGGGCTGGATTCTCGGGTCAGACGGAGAGACGACCGCTCGCGGTCAGGTGGGAGATCAGAAGGTTCTTCATTCTCGCGGCTTTTTCGTTGGCGGCACGAAACGTCGCGCCGAGCGTGAAGTCGAGGGGGTTGTACCACCGGCACTCGCCGGCAAAGAACGCCGCGCCGGGAACGTTCTCGGCGACCAGGGAAACCGGAATCTCGATCCAGAACTTCGAGCCCGGCTTCGCCCGGATGTCGACCGGGAACTGCAGCTTGACGCCTTCGTCGCTCACGTCGATCAACTGCGCGTTGATGCGCATGATCGGTAGAAAGCGGTACCGTCGAACGAACACGGGCAGGTAGGCCGTTCGTCGGGTGGGGCGGGGAACGCGCTCCGCTTGCGGATCCGAGACCACCTGGGAAGTTCTGGGTTTCATGTTTACCTTTCAGTGGACCTTGACGTCGGACCAGACGGGGGGCGGGAGGTTGCTGAGCGAGGGGACGTTGACGAGACGGGTCTCGCCGAACTTGCCGGGCTTCCGCCCGGGATCCTTCGTCGAGCCGTGACTGCGTAGTTTGAGTTCGTACTTGCCGGGAAGCAGGTCGTTCAAGACGTAGCTGTTGGACGGGCTTTTCAGCTCGACGGACTTGCCGCCTTCCCGGCGCAGGTAAATCCCGTAAGAACCCGCTCCGGCGACCGGCTTCCATTTCAAGGTCAAGCTGCCGTCGGCCTTGGCCTTCAGGTCCGCACTGCCGGAAGTGAGCAGCACCGGCGGCTCCAGGTCGGGCAGGGCGCGAAGCTCCGCGCGCAACGGCGAGCTCACTGCCACGACGACGTCGCCCGCGGCCAGGGCTTGGACTTCATAGTAGCGGGTCCCCGGCGCATCGTGATTCAAGGTCGCCGTGGTCTTTCCCGTCTTCGTCCACGGCGCGGCGGCAAGGTCCTCTTTGCTCAGGGCCGAACGGATGCGCCAGCTCACTGCATCCGACGAACCTTTATCCCATGCAAGATCGATCGTCGGCTTGACCCCCGAGTATTCGTGGACGCCGCCTTCGGCCGTCAACCACTTGAGCACGGCGGCGCGGGCGACGACGAGGGTTCGCGGCTCGCTCCACGGCGAGTTGACGCCCTCTCCGCCCTCTGCCATCACTCGCCAATCGTAAGTGCCGGGGCTCAGTCCCTTGACGGTCCGCGCGGTCGCATTGATCGACTCGTCGTACTTTGGTGCGCCTTTGGCGGAGACTTGCACGCGGTATTTGGTTGCACCGGGGACTTTGCCCCACTCGAGCAGCACTCCGGTCGTCTTCACTGCCTGTTCGGCAAAGCTGGCTCCCGAGGCGGGCCGCGTCGGCACGGGCGCGGACAAATCCTGGGCCTTGCGCAGCTCGAGGCGTCGAACTTCGGACGCGAGCGGCGCGGCCTGTCCCTCCCAGGTACCGGTGATGCGCCAATAGTAGACGCCTTCCTTGGTCAGGTTGACCGTGTGCTCTTTTTCGTCGTCGCCCAATTTGATCGACGAGGCGGCGGCAAACGTCTTGTCCCCGGAAATTTGCAGAGTGAGGGCACCGACCTTCGGAGGCCTCGACCAGCTGAAATCGATGCCCGGAGCCTTCGGCTTGATGAGGACGACCTCTCCCGCCGCGGGCGCGTAGAGGGAGGGCGGAGTTTGATAGACGCCCTCGGCGCGGAGCACCATGCTGGTCGCGCCGGGCTTGCCAGCCGCGTCTCGACGCACGAGCCGCCAATAGAAAGTCCCGACGGGAACCACTGCGTTCACCGAACCGGCGCCGACCGGGCCATTCGCCCCGACGTCCTTCACTTCGCCGCGGAATGCGCCGAGCTCAAGGTGAACCCGCCCTTCGCCCGCCAGCGGCTTCCAGGTGAACGTCCCTCGTCCGTCCGGCAACCGATTGATGATGATCGTCTCGTTCGGCTTGGGACTCAGGCTTTCGAGTCCGACCGTAGTCGTCACGCCGCCGCTCGAAAGAGTGCCGATCTTGCCCTCTTCCACGACGATCTTCTTGTCGCCCGCCTTGATTTCCACCTGACCTTTGGCGACGGCGACGTTGGCCTCGGCGCCCTTGGTTTTGGACAAGCTGAGTTGCGTTCCGGACTTCCCGAGTTCGAGCCTCGTGTTGCCCGACCGGATCACCGGTCCGGCGGCGGGGTTCTTGCCCGTGCCTTTGCTGTCGACGAGCAGCGAGCCGCTGACCAGGTTCAGCTCGAGTCGTCCGTTGCTTTCGTCGAGAACGATCAGCGAGTCCGGCTCGAGCGTCACGATGGTGTCGCCTCTCACGAGCTGAACGTTGCCCTCAGCCTTGGGCGGGGTCCGCACGGCGTCGCCCGAGTAGATGGATCCACCCTCGTCGATGTCCTGCCAGATGATGCGCTTGCGCGAGCGTCGCTCGATTTTTTCGGTGTTGGCTTTCAGGAACGCGATGGGCTTGGCATCAGGCGAGTCCAGCGAGGCTTCCCGCTCCCACTTGCCGAATAGCAGCAACGTCGCTGTAAGCGACAGTGCCGACAGCACGGCCGGCACGATCAGACTGCGATAGGATTGATCCAACGAATCCTCGGCGGAAGGTTCGAGAGCGAAACGGATTTTTGCGGTCGGGAGTTGTACTTGGGAAGGCGGGCTATCGTATAATAGTATATCCCAATCCCCCACCCGCCGAGCATACCTCTTGAGGATTCCTTTCCGCTTTTCCATCGGAATAAAGCTGGTTTCGGCCGCTTTGTTGATCCTGCTTTTGGCGATGGTGCCGTCGGCGTTCAGGACTTCGAGCTTTGTCAAAAACATCTCCGGCAAACGCGAGGAAGACTTCAACCGCGGTCAAGCCGCATCGCGCGCCAGCGAAGTCGTCGTTACGCTCGAAAGGATCGTCGAAAAAGCGAATTTTTATGCCCCGTTACTCCTTGCGTCGGCGGGCCAGAGCGAATCCGACAAGGCGCTTTCGCTCCTCAAAGCCAATTTCCGGCGCGATCCGGACCTGGTTTCTCTAGAAGTGCGCACGCGGGACCAAAAGTCCAAAAAAACGAGCGAAAGGCTCGTCAACACCGCGTACTTGGTCGGCTACAAACTCGACGCGGACTACTTGCACTTGGTCGATCGCGAAAGACCCTTTACCGGGGCGGAGGCCTTCGACGGCGAAGTCGTGGTCGGAAACCGGAGTTTGCCCGAGGGTGCACCGCTGCTGTCGCTCGCCGTTCCTCTGGTCAAGAACTCCCAGGGGCAGGTGACTCACGTCGTCATCGTCAACGTTCGGTTCAACATGATCCAAAAGGCGTTCGCGGCCGAGGGCGAACGGGTGGTCTATCTCGTGGACAAAAAGGGGGTCGTCTATGCGCATCCCAACGAAAAAATGGCCTTGGGCGGCGCCAACTTGAAGAAGCTTCCCATCGTCGAACGCGCGATCTCGTCGGCGGTCGCCGTCGGGCAGCTTCGCTACTTCAAGAAGGACGCCAAGGAGTACTTCATTTCCGCTTTTTCGAGGACGCCCTTCGGCCTGATCGTTATTTCTGAAGCGTCGGAA
>JAYVBB010000843.1:0-1614 GCA_043750715.1 Pseudomonadota bacterium
CGCCCTGGTACGGCGTGTCGGGAGCCATGCCGTACAAAAAGATCATGAATTGCCGGAGAACATCGAGATTCGGCTCGAAGCGCAGCCCGGCCGCCGTCAGCGCTTTTACTTCGGAGGCGAAGTAGACGCCGCCGGGAGCCTCTGCGTAATAGAGCGGTTTGACTCCGAGATGGTCCCGCGCGAGCACGAGATCACCTTGCTTCAAACCGAGAGCCGGACGGTCTTTCGCTCCCGCGTAGACCCCGAAAGCGAATATGCCGTTCAGCCGGCTGAACATGTCCAGACCGTATTCGTCGAACAGGTGCAGCAGGACTTCCGTGTCGGAAGCCGTCTCGAACGTGTGCCCCTGTTGGGACAACTGCACGCGGAGTTCCCGGTAGTTGTAGATCTCGCCGTTGAAGACGATCCAGTCGCGCTGGGACTTGGCCGCCGTCGAGCGGGTGCCGCACTTCGCACACGCGTTCGTCATCGGCTGGTTCGACTGCGCGCTCAAGTCGATGATCGACAGGCGGCGATGGCCGAGCTGGGTGTGGATGCCGGCCCCTTCGCGCACGAGGTGCATGTGCCCGTCCGCGTCCGGTCCCCGATGGGCGATGGCGCTCGTCATCGCTGCGACGTCGACGGGGGATCGGCCCTGAAATCCAGCTATTCCACACATGCGTTAGGTAGCTTTCAGCAAAGGGTAGGTTTCGACCCATCGCCGGGCGATGGAGGACCAGGAAAATTCCTCGAGAACCGAAGCCTGCGCCCGCTTGCGGTAGCCGACGTCGGCGAAGGTCTGGCGAGACGATTGGATGGCGGCCGCGAAGTCCTTTGCAGTCCGGCGCACCCGCAACCCGAGGTTCGAGCGCGCGACGAATTCCGAGAAGCCCACTTCCTCGCTGACGATCACGGGAGTTCCCATGGAGACGCTTTCGAGCGCGGCGTTGGAGAAATTTTCGTGCAGGCTTGACAGAAGGAAGGCCCGGGCCTGCTGGATCAGCGCGTTCTTCCCGGCGCCGTAGATTTCGGGAATCCAGTGCAGCTGGTTTGTGACGCCGAGGTCGGCGGCGCGTGCCTTGAGCGACTTAATGTAAGAGGGCTCCCCGTATCCGGCGATCACCAGCGGCAGAGCGCTCGATCCCAATTCCTTATAGGATTCCATCAAGAGCTCGATCCCCTTGATCGGGTGAATCCGGCCGAGGAACAGGTTGTACTCGGCGGGAAGCTTCAATCCGGCCGTCAACGTCGCGATCTCGGCCGCGGAAAGCATCGGCTGAGGCAGGCAGCCGTTGGGCACGATCAGGATTTTGCGCGGGTCGAGCCGCACGCCCAGATCGGCTTGCTCCGACTTGCTGGCCAAATGATACGCCGCCACGTCTCGCAGCGCCGGCCGTCCCCAGGTGGCAAGACAGAGCTTTTTGCGAAGGGGCTTTTGCGCCAGCGCGTACTTCGACAGCACACCAAAGGGTCTGAGCACCACGGGGATTCCCTGCTTGCGGCTCTGGGTAACGAAGGCCGTGTGCATCAACTCGAAGAGCCCGTGCAGGTGGACCACGTCGGCCGCCCGCAGGGACTCTCTGACGAAGGAGGCAAGGCCGGAGTGATATCCCAGCGGCGTGACGGTGGGGCCGA